>JAUXJK010000073.1 GCA_030624785.1 Actinomycetes bacterium | reverse complement strand
GTGTTCTTCCCCACCGTGAGTGGGGACCGACATGCGCCACTGATCGAACAGCCGCTGGACTTCTTCGACGACGGCTCGCCGTACCTCGACCATCCGCTGCTCACCCCGGCGCGAACGAAGGCCGAGATCGACCAGATCGTCGCACGTCTCGATCTGGTTCCTGGCGCCAAAGTGCTCGACGTTGGCTGCGGATCCGGTCGGCACACGATCGAGTTGAAGCGACGGGGGTTCGAAGCCACCGGCATCGACCCGTCGGCGGCGATGATCGCCGCGGCCACGAATCGGGCAGCCGAGGCAGGCGTCGACGTCGTGCTCGAACAGACCGCCGGCGAGGAACTCATCGCCGAGCGGGAGTTCGACGGAGCGATTTGTCTGTTCACGACCCTCGGCCAAGTTGGAGCCGCCGGTGACAACACCCGTCTTCTGGGTCGCGTTCGGGCGGCACTTCGGCCGGGTGCGAAGCTCGCCGTGGAGGTGCCGCAACGCGACGCCGCGGTTCAGATGCTCGTCGAGCGTGAAGAGTTCGGCGAAGGCGAGCACCGCACCGTCGTCACCCGAGAATTCGACGATGCGTCCGGCACCGTGACCGAGCAGTTCCGCGTGGCCGTGGGAGCTCTGGAACGGTCGTATCGATTGCGGTACCGCTTGTTCGCCTGCGAGCAGTTGACCGCGCTACTCGAAGCCGCCGGGTTCGTTGACGTGAGCGTCACCGCTGGCTACACCGGTGAGGCACTGGTTCCTGAGAGCCCTGTGATGCTGGCGATCGCCCGCGCAAGTGCTCCCGAGCGTCAGTAGCGTACGCGGATCAGCGAGAGGCCGCCGGACCTTGGCCGGACTCGCGGGCCGGTGCACTAGGGGCCTGTCCATAAAGTGGCCCACGACCGGAAGCGGCTGCAAACCGGCGCCTCGCCCGCGTCCTCGGTCGCGCCGATATGCCTGCATATCGGCACGCCCTGCGTCCTTTCGAGACTTGGTTTTCACCGTCCAGGAGCCGCAGCCCACTGTATGGACAGGCCCCTAGATGATCGACTGGCTGACTCCAGAAACGCTGAATCTGCTGGCGCACGGGGTCGCAGTCACGATCGTGTTGACGTTGATCACGTCGGCGAGCTCGTTCGTGGTCGGGGTCGTGATCGGCACTCTCCGGCTAACCGACAACCGTCCGTTGCGGCTCGGCGCAGGAGCGTTCGTGGAGGTGTTCCGCAACATCCCGGCGCTGATCCAGATCATCTTCTGGGCTTTCGCCTTTCCAAGCCTCTTCCCGCAAGCGGCCCGGCAAGCGATCTTTTTCGACAACGCCGTGGTGAATTGGCTCGGAGCCGTGACCGGCCTTAGCCTTCCCTACTACGCAGTGGCCGCGTGCATTGGCCTGGTGCTGAACACCAGCGCGCATCTCGCGGAGTTATTCCGCGCCGGTGTTGGCACGATCCCGAAAGAGCATGTGGACGCTGCCCGTACGCTGGGAGCCGGACGACGAGCGGTGTTCTGGGCGATCCTGCTGCCCGGCGGTGTCCGGGCGGCGTTCCCTGCAATCACCACCCGGCTGATCCACAACATGAAGAACACGGCCCTGGTCTCGTTCGTGGCCGTACCCGACTTGTTCCACGCGGTGCAGGGATCGATAACACGATCGTTCCGGGCCATCGAGTTCCTCACGCTGGCCGCAGTGCTCTACCTGTTGTTGGCGGCCGCCATGTCGGTGCTGCTGCGTCAGATCGATATTCGCCTTCATCGGGGGCGGGGGCGTGTCCGAACAGGCTGACTTCCTTCTCCGGAACCTGCCGAACTTGCTGATCGGGCTCCCCGGCCACCGCCCAGGCGGCTTGCTGATGAGCCTGTTGCTGGCCGTAGTCGGTGTCGGGATCGGCTTCGCCGTGGCCATCGTGGTCGGAAGCGCCCATACCAGTCGTTCCCGTGCGGTTCGATGGGTGGCAGCCGGCTATGTCCAGGTCTTCCGTGGTGTGCCGCTGATCCTGCTCCTGTTGATCGTGCATCAGTTGCTCGGGAGCGCCACCGTGCTTGGAGTCGTGTCGACGCCGCTGCTCTCGGCGTTCATTGCGCTTGTCCTCTACAGCAGCTCGTATCAGGCCGACATCATCTATACCGGCCTGCGAACGGTGCCGACCAACCTGGTCGATGACGCTCGGCTCATGGGGAGCACGCGGTGGGAGGTGTACGGCCACACCAAGCTCCCTTACAGCCTGCGAGTCATGCAGCCCGCGCTCACCGGGCAGGCCATAACGCTCTTCAAGGACACATCGGTGGTGGTGATTCTCGGGGTTGCCGACCTCACGACGAGCGCTCGCATCGTGCTCGGGTCGGACGTCACGAACGCGCCGTACTGGGTCGCCACCTACCTGACCGTCGGTCTCCTCTACTTTGTCGTCGCGTTCGGCCTCTCACGAGTGGCTCGTCGAGGCGAAAAGCGGCTACAGCGCGCCGACCTCGTCCATTCGCTTGCGAAGCTCGGCTAGGACTACCGGCGCCCTGGATGATTGATTCCACGAACTTCCGTGGCCGCTGTGGCCACCTGGTGCGTCTCGGCCAAGACGCCGAGCCGGCCCTCCGGCAGGGACAATTTCGTGGAATGTTAATCATCTGGGCTCAGCAGTCGGGTATCGTCGAAAACGGAGCTCAGCCGCATACACACAGATGAAACTCCGCTCGCCGGTCCGGGTGCCGTGGCCCAAAATGACGCCGATAAATCGCCGAGGTCCTGGCGTCACCGGCAGGGGAGCAGTACGACCGTGCGCTGGCCTCTGCGTCGAGGACGAGGACACAGCGCGTGGCGTCAAGGGCGGGCGAGACGCAGATGGTGCCTATGGGTCGCTGCCCTGGCCGTTACGTCGCTTGCCGCTGCCTGCTCGAATGACTCCGAGTCCGGCGCCGCATCGACCTTGGATACCGTGCGGGAGACCGGTCAGGTTCGCGTCGGCGTCCGCAATGACAACCCTCCCATGAGCTTCATCGACGGCGCCGGCGCCTGGATCGGCTTCGACATCGACTTGGCCAACGCGATGGCCGATCAGCTCCGGTCGGAGCTAGTGCTGGTTCCGGTCACCAGCACGACGCGGATCAGCTTCTTGCAAGAGGGTCGGGTTGACATGACGATCGCGAGCATGAACCACACCCGGGCGCGTGACGAGTCGATCGACTTCAGCATTACGTACTTCTGGGACAACCAGTCGTTCCTGGTTCGAGCTGGGACGTACTCGTCGATCGACGAGTTGATCGGCCAGAGGGTGGCGGCCAACGCCGGAAGCTCGGCGATCCCCTCCTGGGAGGACTACGTGGCCGAACGAGGCGGCTCCGCGCCAGAGATCGTTCAGTTCGACGACAAGCTGGCTGCCATGCAGGCGCTGCGCGACGGTGCCGTCGAGGGTTACTCCGAAGACAACGTCACGCTCCTGTCGCTCGCCGCCGGCGACCCCGATCTGACGCTCTTGCCCGGCGGGCACAATCCCGTGCAGTTCGGTATCGGGATGCCGGAGAACGACTCCGCGTGGCGCGATCAGGTCAACGTGGCGCTGCAGGAACTCTGGATCGACGGCACCTACGCCGCGATCTACGACCGCTGGTTCGAGGGTCCGGACAGGATCATCGATCTGCCGCTCGACGGAGAGATCGAGGTCTGGCCTTGAGAGAAGAACGTTCGCCCTGCGTTCGACTGTGGATCGGACGCCCGTGACGAAGCTATCGTTGCGCAACCTCGGGATGGAGTACGAGTCCTCGGTGCGCGCGATCGACGGGCTCGACCTGACGGTCAACGCCGGCGAGCTAATGGTGCTGGTCGGGCCTTCAGGCTGCGGAAAGACAACAGCGTTGAGGCTGATCGCAGGCCTCCTTCACCCCACCAGCGGCGACGTGCTCTTCGACGACCGGTCCGTCCTGGCTGTTCCTGCCGAGCGCCGCGGCGCTGTCATGGTGTTACAGGATCAAGCCTTGTTCCCGGTCAAGACGGTCGGCGAGAACGTGGCCTTCGGCCTCAAGCTGCGCAAGGTGGAACGCTCCGAGCGGCGCGAGCGGGTCGCCAACGCGCTCTCGGCTGTGCAGCTCTCGGGCTTCGAGCACCGGTGGCCTGACGAGCTGTCCGGTGGCCAGCGCCAACGCATAGCGCTGGCGCGTACGCTCGTCGTTCGGCCCCGGCTGTTGCTTCTCGATGAGCCGCTGACGAGCCTGGAGCCTGGTCTGAGGGCGGAGTTGCGCGACACGATCTGCCGTCTCCAACGAGCGGTTGGCATCACGACGGTGTTCGTCACTCACGATCAGGGCGAGGCCATGGCCGTGGCCGATCGGATAGCGTTTCTGACTGACGGTCGGCTGCGCCAGGTCGGCCCGCCGAGCGATTTCCTCCATCATCCGGTCGATGCCGATGCGGCCCGTTTCTTTGGCGCCCAGAGCATTCTGACCGGCAGTAGGCAGAGCCGACCAGCAAGCCAAGGGAGGGCGAGTGTTAGCCGCATTCACTGACCGCCGAGGGTCGATCGCCGTTGCTCTGCTGCGTATCACACTTGGCGTCATCTTTCTCGTTACGTGGGCCGACAATCTCGAGAAGGACCTGTACACGGCCGACGGCCTAGAGGCATTCCTGGACGGACTGTTCGACGAAGAGAGCGGCAACGGCAGCAGTTTCGCGGGCTACAAGTCGTTCCTCGATGCGGTCGTCATTCCCCTCGCCGGTCCCTATGGCGTATTGCAAGCTGTGGCCGAATTCACCATCGGCGTGGCGCTGATAGTCGGAGTGCTAACCCGCCTCTTCAGCCTCATGGCCGTATTCTTCTTCTTTAACCTCATTCTTTCTTACTTTGGGGGCGAGGAGTGGATCTGGACGTACGTCCTCCTGTTCATGTCTGCCGTAACCGTGTTCCTGGGCTACGGGGGCCGAAAACTCGGCGTCGACCAGTTGCTGGTTAAAGCTCGAGGTGAGCCGCCGGTAGATCTTCTGTGGTGACGGGGCCCGTTTGAACGTCGTGCTCCTCACCGCCGGCGCCGTCTACTTCGCGGCCACCGTTCTGCTCATCGCGTTCGGCGCCAACATCTCGTTCCTCTCGTTCGTCGTCTGGCGGGGGGGCCGGGAGCCGGAGGCCGAGGCGCAGAGCACGCGCCCGCTGCCTCGGGTCACCGTCCAACTGCCGATCTATAACGAGCTCTACGTCTCGGAGCGGGTGATCGAGGCGGCGTGCCGGCTCGACTACCCGAGCGAGCTGCTCCAGATCCAGGTGCTCGACGACTCGACCGACGAGACAGCCGATCTCGTGGCCGCTGCGGTCGAGCGAGCCCAGGCCCGTGGCCTCGACATCGTCCACGTGCGCCGGACGGATCGGAGCGGCTTCAAGGCTGGTGCCCTCCAGTGCGGCCTGGCGAGCGCGACGGGCGAGTTCATCGCGATCTTTGATGCTGACTTCGTTCCACGGCCCAACTTCCTGCGCCGCACCGTGCCGTACTTCGATCAGCAGGACGTGGCCTTTGTGCAAGCCCGCTGGGGTCACCTCAACCGCGGCTACTCGTTGCTCACGAGGCTGCAGTCGCTTTCGATCGATGGGCACTTCATGGTCGAGCAGTCCGCGAGGGGGCTTCGCGGCTACTGGTTCAACTTCAACGGCACCGCCGGCATCTGGCGAGCCGCCGCGATCGAGGATGCCGGCGGCTGGACGGCCCGCACCTTGACCGAAGATCTCGACCTGTCGTACCGGGCGCATCTACGGGGTTGGCGCGGCCACTACCTGCGGGACCTCGTCGTCCCGGGAGAGGTCCCGGCCCAGATGTCGGGATTCCGGCGTCAGCAGCATCGCTGGGCCAGAGGCTCGCTCGAGTGCGCGATCCGGCTCGTGCCTCAGATCTGGACGTCCGGTGCCCGTGTCCCGGTCAAGCTGCAGGCGACCGCGCACCTCGCCTCCTACAGCATCCACCTCCTGCTGTTCACCGTCACCGTGCTCTACCCGCTCGTCGTGCTGGTGGCGGCCGAGCACCCAGGCTTCAAGACCTTCTTCGGCTTGGCCTACCCGTTCGCGCTGTTCTCGTTGGCGTACGTGATCTTCCTCGTTGCCGGGCAGCGTCAGCAGCGGCGGCGCTGGTGGCGTGACTTGCCACGCATTCTCGCGATCACCGTGATCGGTCCGGGTCTCATGCTGAACACGGTCCGGGCGGCAGCCCAGATCATCCTGAAACCCAATCCTGAGTTCGAGCGCACCGCCAAATTCGGGATGGAGTCCGCGGAGTCTCGCCGGACCACGTGGACGCGCCGGCGCTACCAGCTCCGCCTCGACCCGATCGTCTACGCAGAGACCGCCCTCGGCGCGTACAGCCTGGCGGCGGCCTGGCTGGCCTTCCAGTACCACAACTGGGCGATCGTCGTGTACTCGTCGTGGTTCGGCGTGGGGCTACTCGCTGTCGCGGGACTCACGGTGAGCCAGTCAGTGGCTGTGTTTCGCAGTCGTCAGGCCCGAGCCGAGAAGGTCAAGCTCGAGGAGGCCGTCTTCGGTGCGGCAGAACGACGCACTGTGGGTTCGGCCACGTGAGCCTGTCCTCGCCACGGCGCGCCGTGGTGGTCATGGCCAAGCAACCAGCGCCCGGCTCGACGAAGACGCGACTCGTTCCTCGGCTCACGCCACAGTCCGCGGCCGACCTGTACGAGTGCTTCCTTCTGGACGCACTCGATCTGGCCCGCTCGATCGTCGGTGTGACGCCACTCGTCGCGGTTTGGCCACCCGAGTCCGCCGGCTACTTCCGCCGCATCGCCCCTGATCTCGGGCAGGTTCCCGAGATCGGAGCCTCATTGGGAGAGCGGCTTGACCATGTGCTGACGCAGTGCCTGAACAGCGGCTTCGACCAGGTCGTCGCTATCAACAGCGACAGTCCCACGCTGCCATCGCGCCATGTAGCGGAGGCCTTCTCCCGGCTGGCGGAGGAGACGGTGGACATGGTCCTCGGCCCGACTGACGACGGCGGCTACTACTTGATCGGGTGGAAGCGGGCCTACCCGCAGCTGGTCCGTGACGTAACGATGTCGACTCCGCACGTTCTCCGCGACACTCTTGACGTGGCGGCTGCCTCCGATGTCCGTGTCTCGTTACTCGCGAACTGGCACGACGTGGACGAGCCTTCCGACCTGGACCGGCTCGAAGCCGATCTCGGTGCACTGCTCGAGCGCGGCCGACATACCCGTCGCTTTCTGGAGAAGCGGCGTGGACCAGTTGAGTGACCGACCCCGGCGGTGCTCAGCGAAGCGCTCCGACCACCGCCGTGATCATCCCGGCCCTCAACGAGGCGGGCAACCTCGAATCGCTGGTCGCTGAGCTCCTGGCGGAGTCGGTCGAGTGGATCATCATCGTCGACAACGGCTCGACCGACGACACGGCAGCGGTGGCCGAGGAGGCTGGCGCAATCGTTGTCTCGGAACCGAGGCGAGGCTATGGCTTCGCCTGTGCGGCCGGTTCCCGGGCCGCCCTCGAGCGCGGCGCTGATCTTCTCGTCTACATGGACGGTGACCACAGCTCACGGGCTGACGAGCTGCCAAGTCTTCTCCAGCCCCTGATCGACGGCGAGGCGGATCTTGTCCTGGGCTCGAGGGTGCTCGGCCACATCGAAGGCAGGGCGATGGCGCCACACCAACGGTTCGGAAACTGGCTCTCGGCCGGGCTGATACGCCGACTCTACGGAGTGCCGGTCACGGATCTCGGCCCGTACCGAGCCATCCGGGCCGAGTTGTTCGTTCGGCTCGAGATGCAGGAGATGACGTTTGGCTGGCCGACCGAGATGACTGTCAAGAGCGCTCGGGAAGGGGCCCGGCTTGCCGAAATACCCGTCAGCTGGCGCGTGCGCCGGGAGGGCAACTCGAAAGTGAGCGGCACGGTCAAGGGCTCGGTCCTGGCGGGCTACCACATCCTGCGCGTGACGTTTCGCCACTCACGGGGCGGCACATGAGGACAGCGCCCCCAGCGCCCACGGTCGCCCAGGTCGAAGAGCGCTCCGTCTGAACTAGCGTCGGCGCCGAGGATCCACGGAACCAAATGCGGCCGAACGCCGCTCCCGCGCCTACCTCATTCTGCGACTTCCAAGCTGACAGCGTCATCGCTGGCGTTGCCAGCGTTATCGCTAACCGTGAGCTCAACAACCCAACTGCCAAGCTCTTTGGAGATCATCGCTGCTTCCAAGGTGAAGGAGCACTCCGTGGCGAATTCCTTGAGCGGTTTGCCGACATCATCTTGCATGGAGCTCGGCGCTTCGACAATCACCCAGCGATAGTTGGCGATGTCGCCGTTTGAAGCACAGCCATCGAAGGTCGGCGACTCTCCAACAGCGACGCTGAAATCGTCTCCAGCATTTGCTTGTAGTTCGTCACCATCGCCACCACAGGCTACGAGCAAGAAGAGAAAGAATAGGGCCGCTCCCAAGATCGGCATGTATTTTCTAGAGATCATGTGTTCTCCCTACGCCTCCTTTGGCAAGTATGGAACCT
>JAUXJK010000215.1 GCA_030624785.1 Actinomycetes bacterium | reverse complement strand
TTGCGGTTCGCGTGCAGCGAAAGCCGGTGTTGCCGGTACTGCTGTCCGGTGTCATGCCGTTGCGGGCAGCCACACGATAGCGACGGCAGTAGCTGGCATGACAAAGATATGACCCGCCACGGGTGACCCTGTTCTGCCCTCGTCCCGGGCCCTCCGGGTTCGTCTGCTTGTCGCGAGTGTGAAACTCTGGATGGAACCAATCGGCGCACCACTCCCACACGTTCCCGGTCGTGTTGTAGAGGCCATGTCCATTTGGCGGGTACGCCCCCACCGGGGCCGTGCCATAGTGGCCATCAGCGTTCGCGTTCTCAGATGGAAACGTTCCCTGCCAGACGTTCATGAGATGCTCGCCGCCAGGCTCGAGATCATCTCCCCACGGGAAGATGGCCTGCTCGAGACCCCCGCGAGCCGCGTACTCCCATTCGGCCTCGGTGGGCAGACGTTTGCCCGTCCAGTTGCAGTACGCAATCGCGTCATTCCACGAGACGTGGAGAACCGGGTGATCGGGGCGTTCGTCGACTGAAGAATGTGGGCCCTCGGGGCGTCGCCAGTCGGCTTCGTAGACCTGGCGCCACCACTGGGCATGTGCCGCCGCGCGCGTATCTGGGAAGTCATCCGGCAAGAGTCCTCCGAAGACGAAAGACCAGCCGAACTGTTCTGCCTCCGTGACATGTCCCGAGTCTTCAGTGAAGCGCGCGAACTCGGCGTTCGTCACAGCGTGCACATCGATCCAGAACGGATCGAGTTTGATCCGCCGAACGGGCCCTTCACCATCGTCCGCGTAGCTGGTTGGATCCTCCGAGCCCATCAGAAACGTTTCGCCGTCAAGGAGCAACATGCCGTCAGTCGATCCACCAGGCGCATCGTTGATGAGAGGTCGAGAATCGGTGCTTCCTGTGGCGGGCCGCGACGGGGCGCAACACGACTGTTCTCCATCCGAGAGTGGGTTGGTCACGCCATGGATCTTCCCACGAAGTGAACGGCGTTGCCAGCGAGGTCGCGTACCAGTCAGGAAATGGTCGCGTTCGGCCCGCCGCAGCGCCAGCCTGTGGACGCTGGATCAGGCGTGGCCCGACGCGGGTGGCTCGAGCGCCTCTTTGGCGTGGAGGCCGCGGCGGTCGTTGCCCAGGTCTGTCCGGCCCCGAACTGCACGCTCGGCGCGTAGGTGTTCGACGAGTTGCATCGTTCCGAGGGGTCGCGAAAGGTAGAAGCCCTGGCCGTACGTGCAGTTGAGTTCACGAAGCTGCTCGAGTTGGTCGCACTTCTCGATTCCTTCTGCGACCGTCTCCAGGCCGAGTGTCGCTCCAAGCCTCACGATCGCATCGGCGAACGACTGTCGTTGTGCCGGCAGGTCATCGATGAAGGGCTTTGCGACCTTGAGGATGTCTACTGGAAGTCGCTGAAGAACACTCAGCGACGAGTAGCCGGTACCGAAGTCGTCGATTGCAAGCCGCATGCCTGCCGCTCGAAGCTCCTCGAGCGCTGCGGTTGCCGCCCCGGGATCGTTGACGAGAGCACTCTCGGTGATCTCCAGGATGATGTCCGACGCACCGAGTCCGGCGTCCTTTATCCGTCGGATGAAGTCCGCGACGAACGTCGGCTCATCGAGCTCACGCGCCGAGGCATTGATGCTGATCGAAAAGGATGGACCGACGAGCTCTTCTACGCGGAGCTGGCGGTAGAGTTGCCCCGCGTCAGCCACGACTGCATGTCCGAGCGGAATGATCAGGCCGGTTTCTTCGGCGACGTTGATGAAGTCCTTCGGCGCCAGCAGGCCGCGCTCGGGATGTTGCCACCTCACGAGGGCCTCGACGGCGACGGTCTCGCCGCTCTGCAGGTCGACGATCGGTTGGTAGTGCGTGACCAGCTCGCCCCGCGCCAGGCCGCGCTCGAACTCCGTCTTGAGCTCGAGACGGGCGAGCGCCGTTCGATGCATTTCAGGCTCGTAGACACGGACGCCGCGCCGGCCATCCGCCTTGGCCGCGTACATCGCTGAATCGGCGCACGCGAGCAGGGGTTCGGTGGTGTTCGCGTGGTCATCGAAGTAGGCGATTCCAATGCTCACATCGACGGTGACGTCGCGGGTGTCCAGTGCAATGGGTTTCCCGATGGCGTCGCGCATACGTTGCGCGATGAGTGCTGCGTCCGTCGCCACGCCGGAGCCTTCGATCAAGACGCCGAACTCGTCTCCGCCAAGTCGAGCGCACGTGTCGGCTGGGCGAGCCGCGGCGCAGAGTCGCTCGGCGATCGCGATGAGGACGTGGTCGCCGTGTTCGTGCCCAAGGCTGTCGTTGATCGTCTTGAAGTCGTTGATATCGATGAACAGAACGGCGCCCGAGCGCGAGGAGGGACGCGACAGCGCTTGCTCGACGACCTCGGTGAAACGTCTTCGGTTCGCAAGGCCAGTCAAGGGATCGTGAAACGCCTGGAACCTGAGCTGCTGTTCAAGCGCCTTTCTTTCGGTTACGTCGCGCACGGTCAGCACGAGCCCTTCGATCGTCGAATCGTCAAGTCGATTGTTCCCGATGATTTCGACGTCACGCGGCGCGCCGTTGTCAGCGCGTAGACGAGCATCTGTTGAACGTTCGGCTTCCCCAGGCGCTGTTGTCGAAAGGAACGAAGTGATTCGCTCCCGATCGCGAACGTCGAAGATCGATTCGACCTCCTGGTCGACGAGGTCTTCTGCCGCCACTCCCAGCACTCGCCGGCTCGATGGTGACGCATAGACGATCGTGCAATCTGCGGCTACGACCAGGATGGCGTCTGAAGAGTTCTGAACGAGTGATCGGAACCGAGCTTCAAGTCGGTTGCGCTCTCGCACGTCGCGAGCGATTGCCTGCACTCCGACCGCACGCCCATGTTCGTGCACGAGTTGGCTCATCACCTCGAGCTCGACCCGCTCTCCGTCCTTGCACACGAGCTCGAGCTCGTAGGTCGTCATCGCCGTATCGCCCCGGAGCTTTCGTTCGCGAGCAGTTCGCGCGCGAGGAAGGTGTTCAGGCGCGACGATATCCTCGAAGTGCTGGCCGATCAGCTCTTCGGCCGTGTATCCGATGATCCTCTGGGCGGCTCGGTTCACGGCCTGAAACTTCCCATCGGTGTCGGTGACGAACAAGAGGTCGTTGGCGTTTTCAAACAGGTTGCTGTAGCGCTGCTCGCTGCGGTTGAGGCGCACCGATGCCTGCTTGAGGTCTGCGCTCAGGGCGAGCGAGCGCGCCTGTCGTCTCACGGATGCCTGTACGAGAAGAGCCATGAGTGCGGCCAGAATCATGCCGCCGCCGAGAACCACCCAGGGCAGGCTCAATGTAAATGCTCCAGCAAGACTTTTCTCGGTGGAGAAGACGAGAAGTGGCGTCTCGAGCCCGAGCCGCAGCGACTCGGTGACACGGCGCCCCTCAATCGGCAAGTCGGCCGCATTGGTTACGGCGAGCGCGCTCGCTGACTCATCGCCAAAGTAGAGCGCGTACAGGACTCCAGGAGTCCCAGAGGTCGGTGCTCCCACCAGCACGTCGGGTAACAGCAGTTCCGCGTACACGACAAACTCGGTTTCGCCGGCTCGCGTGGCCAGTACGACCAGGCGCCCCTCCTCGACGCTAGCCAGCTCGACCAATCGCAAGCCGCCGCCGGCGACGATCTCGGCCAAGCGATCTCTCAACGAGTGGTTCACCTCGTCTGACAGAAATGGTTGTCTTCGGCCGACCTCCGACAGTGTCGAGAACTGATCGTCGACGCGTCGGAGAAGGACGACGCTTGAGAGCGCGCTTGTGCGGACGCGGCTCGTGAGGGCGGATTCAAAGGCCTCTGGGCTTCCCTCGGTGGCGGACGCGATTACGGCCGCCTGAAGGATCACCGACTCGATGCCCTGGGCCACGGACGAGAATGCTGCGACACCCAGATCCGCCTCTTCGGCAAGTCGTCGTTCGTCGACTGCCCGAGCGTGGCCAGTGAGGACCGCGAATCCGGCAGCGGTCAGCCCGAGCCCGAGAACTAGAACTATGAGTGGCGCGCGCGCGAGGAACCACCCATCAGTCGGTGCTCTCTCAGACGTCGAGCCGCGACGGAGGAGACCAGGCAAACGTAGGCCCCAAGAACTGGAGCCGCCAGATCTGGCTGCTGGTCGCCACGAGTTCACGACATTAGTCAATATCGGCCGGCACGTCCCCAAAGTTGACCAGCGCGAGACAGTGCAGAATCGGGCGCGACTCGCGCTTGATCAGGCTTCGATCCATGGTGGGCGACGAGCTGCGTGGACGCCTCTGTGCTGCGGTTACGTGGAATCTGCGGGCGTCGACACGGCGGTGGTCGTACCGCTCTCCGCAGTCGCCGAGGTGCCGGGCTATACCGAGCAACTCGCACTCCTCGACTACTAATTGCCCGCTTTGAGCGAGTCTGAGTGCGTCGCAGTCCTGGGTGGCACGGCTGCATCACTGTTCACGTTCTGAGCGGTCGGGCATGGTGGCCGGCTCGCCGGCGCTAGCGATCTAGTTCGTTGTAGCGCCGCGCAGTTGGCGCCATACGCGTGGTGCCAGGCCGGCTAGTGCTTCACGCGGAATGTTGACGAGCGCAACGCCGGCAACTGCAAGGATCATGCCGAGCAAGACCAGCGCAGTCGGCACGTTGCCGCGCG
>JAUXJK010000370.1 GCA_030624785.1 Actinomycetes bacterium | reverse complement strand
TCAGCGAGCATCGCCCACATCACGCCCCTGCGCGGCACGAATGGAAGCAACGGATCGCCCGACGCACTCCCGGTGGGCGCGCGGCTGCAGCTCGATCCGGATCTGACCCAGGCCGACCTCGCCGTATTGGGATGCGCGGGTGCGTGCTACACCATGGCCCAGGCCATGCAGGAGTACGGAGCGTTCGTCGTCGGACGATCTGGTCGGCCAAAGATCTACGTCGAGCACAACTTCACTGCCCGCTGGCGAGGGGCAGTGCGGGCAGACACCGTCTCGGCGATTCCGGTCGATCGACTCCGCGTTCTCGATCTGGCTGGAGAGTTGCGTCTCGCAAAGAAGTTCAAGCGAACCAAGCCTCGTGCCGGCAAGGTGCTGAGAGCGTTCGTAGATGTGGTGCCTGCGACGGCAGATGCTGGCGCACGCGGCAGGGTCATCTGTTCCGCGACAGTCGGCGCGAAACGGGCCCTCAAGGCGATTCGGGCCCGCGCAACATCGTTGCAGGGTGGCATCGAGCGCGCCGAGTGCCGCTGGAGGATTCCCGCGGGCGCCAAGGGGCAAAAGGTCGACGCTTCGCTCAAAGTTGTGTATCAGCATGGCGGCGCTCGAAAAGACTTCGTGGCGCGCATCGCGCGCTGAGCGCTCGAACGCCGGACGCGGCTGGGCTCGCCAATCACAGAAGCCATACGATTGGAGGCAGTTCGAGTTGACTCTGGGTACACCTGGTCGGGCTCAGTTGGTTCGATCGTGCCGGAGGCGTTGAAGGGTCGGCCGCGGGGCCTCAGAATTCTCGTTGCACCCGTCGTGTGTGGCGCCCGAAGAACTCGTCCCTCGTTCGGGGGATGCGTGGCGGGGGACCAGAGCGCATCGTTGCGAGTGCGGTGGTAGATCACGCCGCATAGCCCCATGCGCCTACTCAGGTATCTAGCCATTCTCGCCGGTGTCGTTCTGCTCGCGTTGAGCATCGTTACTGGTGTGCAGTCCAATCGCTCCCGCAGCGCGGACTCTCTCGACGCACGACTGGACCTCCTTGCCAAGCAGCAGGTTCGCACGATCGAGAACTCGTTGGAGCGCTCGAGGGTCGTCATTCTTCAGCTCGCAAGCGCCCCGTCGTTCCTGCGGTTCGGCGAGGCCGCGGGTAGCACGAATCGTAAGGTCGACCGCCAGATTCGGCCAGTGGTCGAATCCCAGGCGGCGTTGGCTTACATTCGAGAAATCGCTCCACGCGGTCTCGGAGCGGCCTCCTTTGTTGATGTCGACGGCCGAGAGGTCGCCAGAATCGTAGACGGGCGCCAGATCCCGCCGGACGAGCTCGAACGCGACGTCTCCGCCTCTCCGCCGCTTGAAGGCATCACCGATCTCGCTCCTGGTGAGGTTCTCCACACGCGTCCCTACGTGTCGGCCACCGGTGCGTGGGTCATCTCGACGGCGACGTGGGTGGTCGACGGCTCCGGCAATCCAGCCGGTGTTGTGCAGTTTGAACTCGAGCTCGACAGCTTCCGGCACGCCGCGATTGGTGGCGGTCTCAGCTGGGTGGTTCTCGACGGGACAACAGGACGAATCATTGTCGACTCGGATCGACCCCTCCCGAGCGGCGGCGCCGACCTTTCCCGATACTCAGCTCAGCATCCCCAGGCAGACCTGCTCGCTCAACAGCGTGAGGTCGGTATTGCGAGCGTCGGAGATCAGCGGATCGGCCTCGAGCGCGTTCCAAGCGTGCGCGGAAACGAGAACAAGTGGGTCGTCGCGGTGGCCTCTCCACACGTCGACGCAGGCCTTGCCGGCGCCTTCGGGCCGATGCAGATTGCGCTCGTGTCGGCGGCGCTGCTGATGATGGCGCTCGGTGGTCTTGCTCTGCGTGCGTCTCAGCGGTACCTGCGCCTTGTTGCCGTGACGGATCCGCTCACCGGTCTGGCAAATCGCGCTCTCCTGCGCGAGCGCCTACGCGAGGCCGTGAGCGACGGACGCGAGGAGGGCCAGCTCTCGGCCGTGGCGCTCATCGATCTCGACCGGTTCAAGGAAGTCAATGACAATCTGGGCCGTGACCAGGGCGACGCCGTGCTCCGAGAGGTCGGCGAACGCCTGCAACAGGCAGTCCGCCCTGGCGACACGGTTGCGCGCCTTGGCGGCGATGAGTTCGCGTTGGTGATTCCGGCACTCGAGTCGATCGGCGAGGCCGATGTCCGCATACAGCAGGTTCGTGGCAAGCTCGCTGCGCCTCTCGTGCTTGATGGCGTCCCTCTCCAGATCGACGCGAGCATTGGCATCGCAGTGGCGCCGCTGCATGGCGACGATGCCGAACAACTTCTGCGACGCGCGGACATAGCGATGTATCGGGCCAAGCGTGAGCAGTTGCCCTTCAGCATCTATGACGGGACCGACGAGGACGTCAATCCCAGACGCCTAGCGATGGTGCCTGAGCTTCGAGCCGCAATCGAGAACGGCGATATCGAGGTGCACTTTCAACCGAAGGTGCAGCTGTCGACCGGTGCCATCCACGGCGTCGAGGCACTGGCCCGCTGGACCCATCCGAAGTTCGG
>JAUXJK010000256.1 GCA_030624785.1 Actinomycetes bacterium | reverse complement strand
ACGATGTGGATTACGATGCGATCATCACCGACGCCGGCGACGGGCTGGTTGCCGCCGACCTGCCGCCCAATCTGATGGCGCGCATTATTGGTCCGGGACGTCTCAGCATTACGCCGGAAACGTCGCAACCGCGTTCGACGGGCCGGCTTCGGCGGCTGCTCAGTACCAGATCGAGCAGATCAACGCCGCTGGTGGCGTGGATGGACGACAGATCGAGTACGAGCTCATCGACACGCAGCTCGACCCTGAACAGACGAAACAGGCAGCGATCGACCTGATCGAGGGGGGCGCCGACATTCTGCTCGTCACCTGCGACGTCGACTTCGCAACGCCCGCGATCCAGGAGGCCATCACGCGTGGCGTGCTCGCGCTCGCTCCGTGCATCGGTACTGACCAGATGGGGCCGAAGCCCTACGGCGACCTGGGCAAGCTTGCGTTCACGACAGGCAACATCGCCCAGGATGAGGGCGCGGCCATGGCCGAGTGGGCGTTCTCACAGGGATGGACGCGCGCCGGCATCGCCAAGGACAACGTCATCGTCTACTTCCAGAACATCGCCGACTCGTTCGCGACTCGCTTCGAGGAACTCGGCGGTGAGGTCGTCGCCCGGCAGGAGTGGGTCAACGGTGACGGCACGATCGGCAACGTCGCGAGCTCACTCGCGAGCGAGGATCTCGACGTGATCGCCACCTCGACCGGCTTCGGCGACCTGCCGGGCCTCGTCGACGGCATCAGGAGTCTCGGAAACGACGTTCCGATCATCTGCTCATGGGCCTGCGACGGCACATACTGGAACCCGCCGAACCTGTCGAACTTCTACCTCGTCACCTACGCCTCCATCTCGGGCGACGACCCGAGCAGCGATGTACAGACGCTGGCGGAAGCGCTTGGTGCCCAGGATCCGCTACTCGTAGGGACAGGCGGGTTCGTCACGGGCGCGACCGCAATCGACACCCTCGCGAGGGCGATCTCGGAGGCTGGCAGCACCGACGGCGCCGCGCTCGCTGAGGCGCTCGAGAGCTTCGACAACGTTCCGACGATCTCCGGCAACGTCAGCTTCTCGCCCGAGTTCCACGGCGTTACTGGGCGGGAGTACCGGGTCATGGAGATCCAGAACGGCGAGCTCACGTTCATCGAGCTCTTCGCAGCTACGGGATTCCCAGAGATCGGAAACTAGGTAGAGGGCAACGATGGGCGACACGCGGTCGTCCACGAACGGACGGCGGCCCGGAGCAACTCTTCGGGCCGCCACCGTTTCGCGCCAATTCGACGGCGTTCACGCCCTCGAGGAGGTCGACTTCGAGCTAGCCCGTCACGAAGTCGTCGGCCTCATCGGGCCGAACGGCGCTGGCAAGACGACGCTGGTTAACGTGTTGACGGGGTTCGACTTCCCGACCTCGGGTCGGGTCGAGCTCGACGACGAGGACATCACCGCCTGGCCGGCGCATCGCCGGGCTCGTCGCGGGCTCTCGCGCACGTTCCAGCAAGGACACTTGTTCCCGGGGCTAACGGTGCAGGAGAACGTCGAGGTCACGGCTCTCGGGGTAGGCACGGGCGCCGTCGAGGCGAGGCGGCGAGCCGATGAGCTGCTGAGCCTGCTCGGCCTGGCCGACCAGGCCTTCCGGCCCGCGTCGCTGCTGCCACACGGCGATGCGCGGAAGCTAGGCGTCGCGCGCGCGTTGGCGATGCGGCCCGCTTTCATGCTGATGGACGAGCCGGCAGCGGGTCTCCACGAGGGTGAGGTCGCCGAGTTCGCAGATGTCGTGCGTCATGTCCGTGATGAGCAGGAGGCAGGTGTTGTGCTGATCGATCACAACATCGGCCTGATCCTCGATGTGTGTGATCGCATCCACGTGCTTGACGAAGGCAGGACGCTAGCCGAGGGGACGCCGGCCGAGATTCGCGCGAACGAAGCTGTCTCGGTCGCCTACCTCGGTCGGCGGCGTGGGGCAGGGGGGAGCGCGACGTGAGCGGGCGCGAGCCGGGACTAGATGGCTCAACCGCAGAGGAGCTGCTGCGCATCGCGGGCCTCGAGGTTCGTTACGGCGACGTCGCTGCCGTGCGTGACCTGTCGTTCTCCGTCGGGCGTGGCGAGGTCGTGGGTGTCGTTGGCCCGAACGGCGCCGGCAAGTCGACGACCTTGCACGCGATCATGGGGGTCGTTCCCGCCGCAGCCGGGACGGTGACCTTTCAGGGTGAGCGAATTACGGGGTTGAAACCCGAGGCGATCGCTCGTTCCGGCGTGGCCCTCGTGCCCGAGGGCCGTCACATCTTTCCTCACTTCACGGTCCAGGAGAACCTCGACCTCGGCCTCGTTGGCCGACGGAGCAAGGACGGAGCGGCCCGGGACATGGAGCGCGTGCTCGACCTCTTCCCGATCCTCCGCGACTTTCGGGCTCGCCAGGCCGGGGTGCTCTCAGGTGGACAGCAGCAGCAACTTGCGATCGCGCGCGCCCTCGTTGCCGGCCCCGAGTTGCTTCTGCTCGACGAACCGTCGCTCGGGCTTGCCCCGACCGTCGTCGATCTCGTGTTCGACACCCTTGACGAGGTGCGCGCAGCCGGTGTATCGATCGTTCTCGTCGAGCAGCGCGCTCAGTTGACGATCGAGTTCGCAGACCGGACGCATGTGCTTGCGAACGGCGCCCATCGAATGACCCTTTCGCCAGACGATGCCGGCGACGAGGCGCTGATGGCCGCGGCCTACTTCGGGGACTGAGCCATGGACGCGCTGCAGGCCATCATCGACGGAGTCGCCCTGGGTTCGATCTACGCGCTTGTCGCGATGGGGATCACGCTGATCTTCGGCGTCATGCGCCTCATCAACTTCGCGCAGGGCGAGACGATCACGGCTGGCGCCTACTCGTTCGTCGTCACCACCGAGCTGCCGCTTGTGCTGCGTATTGTCGTGATGTTCGCCACCGTGATCGCCTTCTCTCTCGCGATCGAGCTGGGCCTGCGACCGCTCCGCAATGCCACTCCCGCGGCACTGCTGGTGACGACCTTCGCATTCAGTTTTCTGTTGCAGAGTGTCTTCCTGCTCGTCTGGAGTTCGCAGGGCGACAATCCGCTCGTACTATCGAAGCTGAACGAGGCGCTGAGCGTCGGCGATCTGAAGATTCGCTGGGTGACGCTCGCCTCGATCGGCGTCGGTTCGCTGCTCCTGGTCGCCACCGCGCTCTTCCTCAACCGGACGTCGCTTGGCCTTCAGATGCGAGCCGCGGCACACGACTTCCGCACCGCACGGATCCTCGGTGTTCGGGCGAACCGAGTAATCATGCTGGCGTTCCTGATCGCCGGCATCCTTTCCGCGGCGGCGACGCTCATGCTCGTCGTGCAGCGTCCTCTTGTCACGCCGACGTTCGGTTTCAGCGTTGCGATTCCGGCACTTGTCGGCGTGGTGGTTGGTGGAATGGACAGGATCGTCACCGGGACGATGGGCGGGTTCCTCATCGGATTCGTGACGGTGATCCTCGGCAACTACCTCGAGAGCGGTCGCGTGTTCCTCACCTCGGTTGTCTTCGCCCTCGTGATCGTGGTGCTCGTGTTGCGTCCAAATGGCGTTCTCTCCCGACAGAACGCCACTGTGGAGCGCGTGTGAAGCGGCGATTCGATCCCCGGGATCTGCTGGGTCCGGTCGGCCTTCTCGTCGCGGTCGGAGTCGTCGGAAGCTTCATGTCGGAATCGATCGGCTTGCAGTTTCGCTCGGCGCTCGTGACGGCAGTGATCGTCATAGCCCTCTACGTGTTTATCGGTAACTCAGGTGTGCTGTCGTTCGGGCATGTGAGCTTTGTCGCAGTCGGCGCTTTCGCGGCCGCTCTGGTCAGCATTCCGAGGGAGCTGAAGCTCTCGGTCAGCCCGGAACTATTCGACTTCATCGCGGGAGCCAAGGTCGACAACTGGCTCTCACTCGTCATCGCTGCGCTCGCCGGTGGTGTCTTTGCTCTCGTCGTCGGCACGCCCTTGATGCGCCTGT
>JAUXJK010000046.1 GCA_030624785.1 Actinomycetes bacterium | reverse complement strand
GGTGACGCCCATGGACATAGTCGGGTTATTCGCGGGATGATTCTCCGCGGAATACTTCTTGTTCACTTGCGCCGCCTTGGCCTCTTCCGCCTTGGCCTCTTCCGCCTTGGCCTCTTCCGCCTTGGCCTCTGCTTCGTCCTCGACGCGCTTGCTTTCCTCTTCCTCCGCGCGCTTGCGCTCCTCTTCTTCGGCGCGTTTCATCTCTTCCTCTTGCGCACGCAGCCTCTCGGCCTCGACTCGCCGCTCTTCCTCGATCCGCCGCTCCTCGGCGATCCGTGCGTGCTCGGCGGCAAGGGCCTCGTCGTGTTCAAGCTGGAGCGCGACGAGCTGCTCGCGCTGGGTGTCGATCGCCTCGGTGTCGGCCTCAGCCTCCTCGAGCCTGCCGCGAGCGAGATCGATCGCCGCGGTGTCGGCCATGACCCGAGCAACCTCGTCATCCGCCGCCTTCACAACGTCCTGATATGCCTCGGCCGCGTCGAGCTCACGTTGCGCATCGCCGAGCGCCTCTTCGCGCTCACGATCGATTCGCCGGGCGTTAAGCGCAGCAACGTTCACACGCGCCGCGAAGTCTCGAGCAGCCTGCTCGTCGGAGTTCCGACACGGGAGAAGAGCGACGAGCTCCGGCGCCTCGACCAGGAGGTAGAAGCGTCGCGCATCGTACCCCTGCGCTGTGCGAAACGCCCGGCCGTTCACGACGCCCGTTGCTGCGAGTCGAGCGACAGCCCCTGGACGGGCGATCGCAATACGCGCGGCCGTGTCAGCCAGTGCCGTCACTCCTCGATCGAGCAGAGCTTCACCATGCTTGGTGACAATGCGATCCTCGTAGAGCACAGACTTTCCGAAGCGAGCGATCTCCATCGGGGCGAGCGTCGCTCTGATTGACTCGTAGCGCTTCTGCGCCTGCCGCACACGCTGCTCTCGCTCCTTGCGCCGCAGGTCGACTTCATCCTGCGCGACGCCAACCGCGCGCTGGTGAGCACGTTCGGCGTCTCGAAGCTGCTTGCGGATCTCCTTGATCGTGCTCGCATGAGCCTTTTCCGCCGCGCCGAGCGCACTCGACCCGTCCTTCAGCGCCCGCTGAAGTTCCTGTATCTCAGGCGGAAGTGTTGCTCCTCGGTTGCGAAATCGTCGTAAGACCATGGCCTATCCTGACACAAGCGTCGCCGTCGCCAAAGGGCGACGACAGTGGAGCCAACGGGACTCGAACCCGTGACCTTCTGGCTGCCAGCCAGACGCTCTCCCAGCTGAGCTATGGCCCCGACGCAGGGGATTGTACCCACTCACCCGACAACGTCCGACTCGCGCCGACACAGCATCAGGATTGGGCCACGAGTTCAATCTCCGGAACATCGCCCCAGAGCTCCTCAAGGCCATAGAACTCGCGTGCGGCCGGGGTGAATACGTGCAGAACCACATCGAGGTAGTCCAGGATGACCCAACTGCCGTCTCGCTCGCCGGCCGCGCCACGCGGAATGGTGCCACCAACCTTCAGCTGCTCGCGAACATGCTGGGCAATGGATCGCGTCTGCCGCTCGTTTGCACCCGAACAGATCACAAAGAAGTCGGTGAACGCACCAACCTCGCGGAGATCGAGGACGAGGGTATCGCCTGCCGCTTTTTCATCGACGAGCTCGGCAACGCGCAACGCGAGGTCGAGCGGCGTCAGGATCCCTCACACCTTGGTGGCATCTAGTCGGAGGGTACTGCCTTGACGTCCTTCGCGTCGCGGTAGAGACCGAGCGCAGCGATCTCAAGCGCGACCTCCGTCGGTACGAGATCGTCGATCGGGGTTCCATCCATGACGCGCTGTCGAACCTCGCTCGAGGAGGTCGGAATCTCGGGAATCGCGAAGAAACGTACGCGCTCCGCCTGATCTAGCTCCCGCAGCACGGTGTCAAGTTTGGATCGCGGAAAGCCGGGGCGCGTCGCGACCGCGAGCCGCGCGGCTGCCAGAACTCCCGCAGGATCATGCCAGGACAAGAAGTCCGAGAACTCGTCGGCGCCGATGACGAACGTCGTCTCTCCATGATGGTCGGCGGCCCACCGAACGGTGTCGAGCGTGTACGACGGGCCAGCCCGATCGAGCTCGACCCTCGATACCTCGGTGTGAACTTCGCCTGCGAACGCGATCTCGGCGAGCCGGAGACGAGTCTCTGCCGGTGTGTCGATCGATTTGTGGGGCGCGTCAGCCGTGACGACTACAAGCAATCGACGCAGCGCGAGTTGCGCCAGGGCCTCTCGCGCAACCGTCAGGTGGCCGTGATGCGGAGGATCAAACGCCCCGCCAAGCAGTCCAATCGACGGCCCCCATGAACTCGCCTCGTCCTGCGCTCGCCCGTGAGGACCATCGAGCCCTGACCTGCGTCCTGCATCGCTCATGAAAGCTCGAACTCGCTATCGCCAAACTCGACGAACTGGCCTGTTCGCGCCCCAGCGTCGCGGAGTGCGTCCTCCATCGCTGCACGATCGACCAGCTCGGGATGTGTTGTGACGACCGACCAGCCACTGTCCGTCCTGAGGATGCGAAAGCCCCGACGGGCGGTCACCCGCGGTCGGTACACGAGGTAGTCCGCGAGATCATCACTTGGCGCCGCAACTCGCGCGACGTGTGCGAACAAGAAGTCGCGGAGCTCCTCGATCCCGGTCGTATCGAGCGCTGAACCCCTAATCGTCGTGATGACTCGCGGGTCGACGACGTCGAATGTTGGATCCGGTTGCACGTCGCTCTTGTTCAGGAACACGATCTGTGGACGACTCGCCAGATTGTGGCCGTACTCGGCAAGCTCGGCGTCGATCGCACGAAACCTCGCTTCGGGATGTTCCTCAGCCGCGTCAATCACGTGAATGAACAGTGAGGCTCGCTCGAGGTGAGCAAGAAACTCGTGTCCGAGGCCGACCCCTTCGCTTGCTCCTTCCAGGAGCCCCGGCACGTCGGCTACGACGAGTTGACGACCCTCAGACGATTCGACAGTGCCGAGTACAGGCGCAAGCGTGGTGAACGGATAGTCGGCCACCTTGGGTTCTGCGTTGGAGAGACGTCGAAGCAGCGACGATTTTCCGGCGTTGGGAAACCCGAGGAACGCGGCATCGCACACGAGCTTGAGTCGAAGCTCGAGCGTGTGGTGCTCGCCTGGTAGCCCCGGCTCGGCGACGCGCGGAGCCTGCTGAACAGAAGTTGTAAAGCGACTGTTGCCCTGCCCCCCGCGCCCGCCATGTGCAAGCACCGTTCGCGCGCCCGGATGCGCGAGATCAGCAACTAATGTGCCGGCTTCATCGAATACCTGTGTCCCAACAGGCACGTCGAGCTCCTTGCTGGCGCCATCGCGCCCGTGGCGATTCTTCCCCTCGCCGTGCCGACCACGCTCAGCCCGAATCTGCGGGCTTCGTTGGATGGAATCGAGGTCGCGCCGGTCAGGATCGGCCACAAGTATGACGTCTCCCCCATTGCCGCCGTCGCCGCCAGCGGGTCCCCCGCGAGGGACGAACTTCTCGCGTCGAAAGCTGATCGCACCGGACCCGCCGCGACCCCCCTCAGCAGAGATGCGGGCGCGGTCTCTGAACACGTCAGCCGGTGCGCACGGCCACTGCGTCTAGACGACGCTTATGTACCGCTTGCTTCCGCTCTTGCTGAAGCCCACGACGCCGTCTCGTACCGCGAAGATCGTGTGATCTCGACCGAGTCCGGTTCCGGGGCCGGGACGAAAACGCGTGCCGCGCTGACGCGCAATGATCATTCCAGACTTTATCTCTTGCCCTGCGAACATCTTGACGCCCAATCGCTTGGATTGAGAGTCGCGTCCGTTCTTTGACGAGCCGAGGCCCTTTTTATGCGCCATGAGATTTCCTTCCGGTGCTGCGGCCCGACTAGCCCGCAGCCTCACTCGTCGCGGCCGTAGCTTTGGCGGTCTTCTTGCGCCCGGCTCGGATCTTCTCGATCTGAATTCGCGTCAGCTCAGCTCGGAATCCGTTGCGGCGGCGATAGCCAGTGCGGCGTCGATGCTTGCCGATGATGACCTTTGGACCGCGCAGGTGCTCAAGAATCTTGACCTTTACGGCAGCAGAGCCGAGACCGTCGCCGAAACTCGCGTTTCCATCGCCGCCGATCAGCAGCACGTTGGCCTCGAAGATCTCGCCTTCGGCGTAGGGCTGTCGATCGACGAGCAGGTACTCGCCTTCCTCGACTCGATACTGTCGGGCGCCAACCTTGATAACTGCGTACTTCATTACGATCTCTTCTCCAGCATGCCAAGCGGACCGACACGGCCCACAACCTGCATTAGTGTAGCCACTGATTGTCGACGCGGCAATCCGCTCACCTGTTCCGACTCGACAACGCCTAGCCTTCTTCGGGGGGCTTGGAACTCGCGACGACGTCCGGTTGCGCGGCAGAGGCACTCTCGACGGGCTTCGGCGAAGCCGCCTTCCGACTGGTACTGCTCCGCCGCCTTCTACGATTGGCCGGCTTGGGAGCCGCCTCGGAAGAGCCTGTCGTGTCTGTCGGCCCGTCTGGCGTTCCGTTGTTAGCCGGCCGACTGTCGTTGGCCGTCCCGCCATCCGACTCGTCGGATCGGGGTGCGTCGCCCTGGGGTGTTCCAGACCGTTGCGGCGCGGACGCAGCACCGTTCTGGGTTGGCCCACCCGTCGAGGTTCCCGAACGCGTGGATCGCCGGCGGCGGCGTTTAGGCGATCCGTTGCCGGGCGCTTCGCTGGCCGGCGGAACAGGCCGCGCTGCTTCCGACGCGGCCTCGGCTCCCGTGGACGAAGAATCAGACTCACCGTCACCCGGCTTGACCGCGCCGGCCCCCTTCAAGCCTCTCCCTCGCGAGCCACGACGTCGACGACGCCGGGACGGCTTCTTCGGCCCCTCTGCATCCCCACCGTTTGCCTCTGTCGCGTTCTGTTGCCCAGCAGCCTCTGCAGCTTTTGCCCCGTCGCCGGACTCCGACGTCACCTGAGCGCCATCGTCAGCATTCTCCTTGGCTTCCGATCCTTCGGCGTCCGGCTTCTTGGCCGGTTTCCGGCGCTTGCGACGCCGCTTGGATGCAGGCTTGGCGGCAACCGACTCCTCGCCGTCAGAGAGTTCAGCTGAGCTAGCCGGTGCTTCCTTCGCCTCCTCCTCCTCGGAAGGGCGGTCTATCTTCGGTGTCTCAACAAGCTCCACATCGTCGAGTTCGCCGGCGGCTCCATCAACCCCAATCGCCGCCTCAGCGGTGAGAGTCTCGATCGGTGGGCCCTCCTCTCCGTCGAGGACAACGGACGCGTACGCAGTTGTACGAGTCACACGGTCGACGGCGACGCGAACGGTTTCACCGACACGACGACCGGCGCCTCCAACGACGACGACGTAGCCGTCAAGCCGACCGATCGCGTCCGCGGGATCCAGAAGGTAGGCGTCCTCCAGCTCGAGTTCGATGTCGTCACCAGGTGACACCGGCAAGCCTCGAAGTTCCATCTCGGCGGCCGTTCCCTCCGCGAGAATCTCCATGTAGTCGAGAGGGACGTCGGTGCGAGACTCAACGAAGACCCGCTTTTCGACATCAGCTTCGAAGTCAGCCAGACGGTCGCCCCCGGGGCCAATCACCTTCCGCGCCGTGCGCTCATTGAGCTCCACAAGCATCGCTTCGGCATCTGAAGAGCGAGCCCGCGACCTCAGAGCACGCTCGACGTCGATCACCATCGTCTCTTCGGAGATCACCACGCCTTCGCCAGTGCACGTGGGACACTGCACGGTCAAGATCTCGCGGGGACCATCCGTCACGTTTTGACGTGTCATCTCGACGAGACCGAGCGGCGATATCTCGACCACGTAGGTCTTCGTCCGGTCTCGCGCCAACTCTCGCGAAAGCTCTTCCTCGACGGCTTTCCGGTTCTTGCTATTGGACATGTCGATGAAGTCGATGACGATGATTCCACCGATGTCCCGAAGGCGAAGTTGGCGAACGACTTCCCGAGCCGCCTCGAGGTTGTTCTTCGTAATCGTGTCCTCGAGCGAGGTCTGTGAACCCTTGGCCCCGACGAAACGACCCGTGTTGACGTCAATGACGGTCAACGCTTCGGCGTAGTCAAAGACAAGCGAGCCGCCCGAGGGTAGAGGCACGGTTCGCCCCAGAGTGGAGCGCATCGCTTCCTCCACCCCGTGTCGCTGCAGGATCGATTCCGCCGCGGCATCAAGTTCGACGCGCGCCGCGAGCTCGGGCGATGTCCGTTTGAGATAGCCGACCAGGCGGCGATGCGTGGGTTCGTGATCCACAACCATGCGCTCGAAGTCGCGGATGAAGAGGTCTCGAACAAGCCGCAGTGGCAACTCAGCTTCGCGATATACAAGCGTGGGCGCCTCCGCACGGTTCGAACGGCCAAGAATCGTCGCCCAGAGCTTGCGAAGGAGTGCAAGGTCACCTCGCAGCTCCTCCTCGGTTACACCCTCGGCAGCTGTGCGGACGATGATTCCACCCTCGGGAAGATCAAGCTGGCGACAGAGCTTCTTGAGCCTGTCCCGCTCTTCGTCGTCAAGTCGTCTCGAGATGCCAATGCCCTCGCCGTACGGAACGAAAACGACGAAGCGCCCCGGTAGAGAGATCTCGGTAGTGAGCCGTGCGCCTTTCGTCCCCATCGGGTCCTTGACGGCTTGAACAAGAACCTCCTGGCCGCGTGAGATCAGATCCTGAATCCTGCGACTCTGTTTGCGACCGTTCTGCTCACCGTCAGGCACGACGATCTCGCCGACGTAGAGAAAGCCGTTTCGCTCGAGCCCGATGTCGACGAAAGACGCCTCCATGCCCGGCAACACGTTGTCGACAATGCCCTTGTAGACGCTCCCGGCCACTGAGCCCCGACCGCGACGCTCGAGATAAACCTCAACGACCGAATCGTCTTCGATCACCGCAACGCGCTGCTCACCGACATCTACGGAGATCACCATCTCCTTGCGGATAGCTGGCGCGTCGCTTCGCTTCGGTGTCGCCGCGCGCGGCTTGCGCGAACTCGATGAACGACCTCGCTTCTTCTTGTCTCCGCTTTTCGCGCGCGTGCCAGAGTCGGAGTCTTTCGCCGTTGCGCCCGACTTCTTCGTGCGGCGCCTGGTCGAGGAGCGGCTCGACTTCTTCGTGCCGCCCTCCGCTTCGTCTTTCGGGTCGCTCTTCGGGTCTGTTTTTGCTTGATCCTTCGAAGTGCTCTTCGAGTCGCCCTTCGCGGCGCCGTCGGAGTCTGTCGCGACGGCGCTAGCCGTGGCTGTCGGAGCCTTCTTCTTCCGCCTGCGTTGTGGCTTCTTCTTGGGCTCGCCCTCCGATGTGGCGCCCTCCGCCGCAGCGGCCGTAGCATCGACAGTCGCTGCTGGCTCCTTCGCCTTCGTCGCCTTCTTCCGAGTAGTCGAGCGGGCGCGCTTGGGCTTCTTCTTGACGCTGTCGCCAGCGGCCTCGCCGCCATCCGGTCCAGCGAGTGCACTCTGCTCGAGAGGTTCGTCAGCCTTCGGCTTCTTCGGCTTGGCCCTCGCAGGCTTCGGCTTGCTCGAAGCAGTTGACGTCTCGCCGAGTTTGCGACGGCCGCGTTTCGGTTTTTCGTCGGCAGCGCCTGACTCGGAAACAGCGACAGAGCTCTCCGCCTGGGGCTCCTTCGGTGCCTTCGCAGCCTTGGTGGCTGCGGTCGTCTTGGCGGGCTTCGACGCTTTCGCAGACTTGGTCGTCTTCGCGCTCTTGGCGGCCCTCGTAGACTTCGTGGACTTTTTGGCCGGCGCTTCGGCCGAGGTTCCAGCAGCTTCTGTGGGGGTTTTCTTTGTCTGCTTCCGCGGCGTTGACGTGCGACGCTTGCGTGTAGCCGGTTTTTTAGGGGTCTCGGGTGATTCTGACGTCGGTTCGCTGCCCGGCTCTTGTCCGTCGGCGGCTTTCTTCGTAGCGATGGTGGGGCTCCTTAGCTGGCGGCGCGACACATCTGGTCGGCCGCGGCGGTGCTCCCGTCGTAGTTCCGAAGTCGAGAGTCATGCCCGTCGTGCCGCAAAGCAAGATCGGATGTAGCCGAGCGACGAAACGCTCGTAGAGGGCATAGAGATTCGGCTGGGATTTCACGAAAGCGTGGATAATTCGTTGAGGTTCCCGCTAGCCCGATCCGGGCTCGGTACCCTCATTCCTTGCGGGAAGGCTAGCAACCGGCCATGACCCCAACGCTGCGTGGCTACCTTTGCGGCGCTCACGCAGTAGGGCTGGAGCTGGTGCCGTCACCCGACGATGTTCTGGTGTGTGTATCGGCGATCGCGTCCTCCGACTCAACCTCAGCCCGAAACCGCTTCACGGCCGCCTCGCCTATCGCGACGGTTCCACCCATCGCTGTTCCACCCTTGATTACCCAGGCCGGCCCAGGCAACGCTGATAGGGCCGAGCGAACGACACTGCGAAGCCCGACACCCGCACCGACCACAGCACCGAGCTCAACGAGTCGCTTCGCATCGAGCTCGATTCCGTAGGCGCCCGCAAGCCGCGAGACCATGCGCACCTGATTCATCGTAAGCACCGGAAGATCGGCCGCCGCAACCATTGATGCAGCGCCGACCAAACCGTTTCGGCGGGAGTAGTGCCTGATGATGGCCTTGCCGACAGTCTCCCGAAACTGAGGCATGGCGCGGGCGAGTCTGTAGGCCTCACCCTTGGCGCGAATGGCAACTCGCGCGACCGTGGGGACCACCGCCTCCTCGATATCTGATGCGCGGATGACATCCGTGGCAAGCACATATGGAATCTCCTCGGAGCGCGGTTCCCGCTCGAGGTCAAGCAAGACAGCGACGATCGGGACGGAGGCACGGTCAACATTTCGTAGCTGCTCGAGTACGCCATCCGACAGCGGCCATGTGTCGATCGCGACAACGAAGCCGAGATACTCCTGGAGTTCGTCTCGCGAAGCACCACCAGTCTCGACAACGACAGCACCGGTCGCGTCGCCGGCGATGGCCTGTCCGAGGGCGGCCGCAAACGTGGCGTCTCCGCCCACGGCAATGCGAGCGGGTGGCTCAGAATTGATCTCCTCGGCCATGGTCTGAATCGACCGTGCATTTCGCAGAGAGAAACCTGTGCTCGCCATCAGCGCCACTCACTCCTATGACCGTTCTGCCTTGTGAGACGTCCCCGCGCATGAATAGCAAGAAGCACACCGACCATCGCGAGGCTTGCGAGCATCGAACTGCCCCCGTAGCTCACGAAAGGCAACGGGAGCCCGACGACCGGTGCGATCCCCATGGTCATCCCGACATTCACCACTATCTGGAAGAGGAACATCGAGACAATGCAGCCGGCGAGCACCATTTGGAACATGTTCGGAGCCATCCCCATGATGCGCGCGCCACGCCACAGGAGCGCGCCATAGAGCAAGAGGAGCAACGCTGCGCCCACAAAGCCTCGCTGCTCGGCAAGCGATGAGAAGACGAAGTCGGTCGCATGCTCCGGCAGGTAGAAGCCCGTGGTCTGGCTTGCGCCCTCTGTGCCTCGACCGGTCAGGCCTCCGGCGCCGACAGCGGTAATCGACTGGTTCACGTTGTACGTCGATCCGGTCGGGTCCGAGGACGGATCGAGGAAGCCCAGGAGGCGATCCTCCTGGTAGGGCTTGAGCACAGCGACACCGTTCGACGGTAACAACCAGAGCACCGCGAGTGCCACGGCAGCTGTGAGCAGGCCCAGTGTGAGAAGTATCCGCCAGCGTGCGCCCGCAAAGAAAAGACCCGCCGCAACTGCGACCGCAAGCACAAGGGAGGTTCCAAAATCTGGCTCAACAAAGACCAGAAGGCCAAGCGGTGCTGAGATCGCCAACACAACTCCCACGCGGCGCCACCCCATTCCGTCTGTTCCGCCTGAGGCAACAAGCGACGCAACCACGAGCGCGAGAGCGAGCTTGGCGAATTCGGAGGGTTGGAAGTTGAAGAATCCGAGGTCAAGCCACCGCC
>JAUXJK010000200.1 GCA_030624785.1 Actinomycetes bacterium | reverse complement strand
GCGTCTCGAGGAACTTCCGTGGTTCTTCGAACATCAGGCAGTGGCCCGAGTCCTCGAAGACGACCATTGTCGAGGTGGGAATGTTCGTCTCGAAGTAGTCGCGCACATGCGGCGTCGTTGAGGTGCTGTGACCTCCGAAAAGGAGGAGCGCTGGCACCGTGATGTTTGCGAGCACACTTCTGTAGTCCTGAGCGGCGGCGTCGTCGAGCGTGCGCATGGCCGTCGCTCTGTCGGCTCTCATGCCTTCGCCAATCAGCCAGTCTCGCGTGTCTGCGTGCTGCTCGTGATCGACGAAGCCCATCGTGTAGACGTCGGTTACGACGGACAACGGGTCACCTGGCCAGCGCGCGCTCCACTCCGCAAGTCCCTCGGCACTAAACGGGGTTCCCTCACCCAGGAGCCAATCTTCGCCCGGCAGGAGCCTGGGTGAGACGTCGATGATGCCGAGCCCGCGAACGCGCTCTGCGCCGAACTGTGTGGCGTAGCTGAGAACGACCGAGCCTCCGAGCGACCAGCCGATCACGAACGCGTCGTCGATGTCGAGACTCGCGAGCAGCTCGTGCACGTCGGCTGCGAGCCGAGCGATCGTCGGCTGATCCATCGGAGTCGAGTCGCCGAAGCCCCTTAGGTCAACGGCGATCACGCGGTGGTTCATTGACAGCGCATCGATGTGATCGCGCCAGGCGTTCGCGTTCGTGGGCCAGCCATGAATCAAGACGAGCGGCTTGCCCGTGCCGGCCTCGAGGAAACGCATTCGTCCACCGTCGGAGAGTTCGCAGAATCGCTCGCTGCTCATGGCTGGGCTCCTTCGCGTATCGGTTCCGTCTCGGAGATGTCACGCAGCGAGACGCGGCCGCCGACAGGCTATAGCGCGCGGGCATGTCTTGGCTCAGGCGGGCCTCCCCGGCGCGGTCGCACTCGAAGGGTTGTACTGTCGGTTCCTGTCGTGCGTAGAATCTCGGCCCGCACCCAGCCGTGTGGACGTCGGAGTACGGAGGTAGATGGATGGTTTATCAGGTTGACCTGAATGCGGATATGGGTGAGTCATTTGGACGCTGGACGTTGGGTGACGACGCCACGCTCATGCCACAGCTCACTTCAGCGAACATTGCGTGTGGGTTTCACGGCGGCGATCCACATGTGATGCGTGAGACCGTGGCGCTCGCTGTCGAGAGCAGCGTGGGTATCGGTGCTCATATCGGGCTGCCCGACCTGCTCGGATTCGGCCGCCGCCGCCTCGAGATCTCGGCCACCGAGCTTCACGACTACACGCTATTCCAACTCGGCGCCTTGAAAGCGTTTGCCGAGGCAGCGAGTTCCCGCGTGCAGCATGTCAAGCCGCACGGGTCGCTCTACGCGATGATTCGCGATGACGCCGACCTGGCCAATGCGGTGGTCAGTGCCATTGCAGAGACTGATGCGAAAGTGATCCTCCTTGGTGCCGGGGGTCAACAGGCTGAGATCGCCGCAGCCGCCGGCGTTCCCTTCGTGTCAGAGGGGTACGTCGATCTCGACTACGACGCCGGTGGACGACTTGTCCTGGAGCGTGTCAAGAAGCTGCGCGACCCGGACGTCATGGCCACGCGTGCAGTGCGCCTGGTCACGGAACGGAAAATGGTCACGGTCGACGACACCGATCTCGACCTAGCGGCCGATTCGATCTGCGTACACGGGGACGCTCCGAATGCATCGGCGATCGCGACGGCCATTCGGATGGCGCTCGAGGGCGCTGGGGTCGAACTCGTGCCGCTCGCGGCCCTGACCCGCCCGTAGCGCTGAACGCCATCTACGGACATCATGGGCTGAGATCTCACTCGCTAGACTCGCGAGCACGATGTCATGGTCTGCTGCAGCGACTGACACGCCCGTCGAGCACTATCGGCGCGCGCTCGGAGGATGTCGTTGAGCTCGACTGACATCAACGCGGCCGTGCTCGCGCGTGAACCAGCCGAATCGGGAAAGCCAAGCGCGACGTATCGGGTTGCCGGCGATCGCGCGGTTCTTGTCGAGTACGGCGAGATGGAGTTCGATCTTGCGCTTTCGTTCTTCATGCTTGCGGTGGACGACGCGATCCGAACGCGCAAGCTTGACGGGCTGATTGAGACGGCGCCAGGATTTCGTTCGATCCTCGTCTCCTACGAGCCCGACGACCTCCAGGTCGACGAGCTGATCGCATTTCTCAGCGACGTAAGGCGCGATCTCAATCTGAGTAGCGGGGTGCAGATTCCGAGCAGGCTTCTGCATTTGCCGATCGCGTTTGACGACACCCAGACACGCAAGGCGGTCGAGCAGTACGTGCAGCGAATTCGCGCCGACGCCCCGAACAGCGAGGGCGGCAACAACATCGACTACGTGGTTGCCTACAACGGGCTCCCAGACCACGAGGCTCTCTTCAACTCGCTGCTCTCAACCGAGCACCTGAACGTGTTCATGGGCTTCTTTCCCGGGCTTCCCTTCCTGTTCCCACGTGATCCACGTCACGCGGTTACCGCGCCCAAGTACAACCCGACCCGAATCTGGACGCCCGCGGGCGCCGTTGGTCTCGGAGGACCATGTTGGTCGATCTATCCCGTTGAATCTGCTGGCGGATACCAGCTCGTCGGGCGCACAGTGCCGATCTACGACCTGGAGCGCCGAAACGCCGCATTTGCGGCGAGCGGCCTGCTGATGCGCGCCGGCGATCGCGTCCAGTTTCATCGCGTGAGCGAGCCGGAGCTTCTTGAGCTCTGGGAGGACGTCTACGCCGATCGGTACCGCTACGAGATCGTCGAGGGCAACCTCGACGTGCAGGAGCATCTCGATTGGGCTGCGGAGCTCAGCGACGAGGCTGATCAACTTCGAGAGGCGCGCGAGCGTGCGGCCACCACAATCCCGGTTCCCTGATGGCTGGCGAGGTGGCTGAGTTCGAGATAGTCGAGGGTGGACTGCAGACGACCGTGCAGGACTACCCCGGGCGACGCGGCATGCTGGCGCAGGGCTTCTTTCCAGCGGGGCCGATGGACCACTTCGCGTTCCGCTGTGCAAACTTGCTCGTTGGGAATGATGCCTCGGCGGCGGGCCTTGAAGTGACGCTCGGCAACGTGGCTCTGAGGATTGAATCGCCCGCAGCAATTGCGGTGTGTGGTGCGCCCGCGCCAGCGACGCTCAACGGCGAGACGGTTGAGCCCTGGCAGACCATCTGGGCCGAGGCGGGGAGCGAGTTGCGCATCGGCATCGCGCCGGGGCCAGGATTTCGGATCTACGTCGCGATCTCCGGAGGAATCGACGTGCCGATTCTCGGCGGATCGCGCTCGACGTACACGATGGGTCAGCTCGGCGGCTTCGAGGGTCGAGCCCTACGTGAAGGAGATCGGTTGCCGCTCGGCGAGACGCCCGGCGGGGCAAGCGACGCTCTTCGACGCCTTAAGGCAAGTGAGCTGCCCGACTACTCGCGCGACTGGGAGATTGAAGTGCTTCGCGGCCCGCAGGCCTCACCCGATTTCCTGACCGAGGACGATGTTGAAGCGCTGCTTAGCAGGGTCTGGAAGGTCGACCCGAATTCGAACCGAACGGGCATTCGGCTCGAGCCGCACCAGTTCAGCTGGGCGCGAACTGGCGGCGGTGTGGCTGGCGGTCACCCGTCGAACATTCTCGACAACAGCTACCCGGTAGGTGCCGTGAACGTGAATGGCGATCTACCGGTGATCCTCGGCCCTGACGGCCCGACGGCGGGCGGGTTCATCTGCGCCGCGACAGTAGCCCACGCGGCGTTCTGGAAGTTGGGCCAACTCAGGCCGGTCGGCGATACCGTGCGACTCCGCGAGATTACGCTTGAACAGGCGCGGGAACTTGATCGCGTGCTTCGACGCCGCCTGAACGAGACGAGCCTGGAGGACATCGAATGACGAACGCCATCAAGACGCCCTATCCCGGCACCTTCTACAGACGGCCCACACCGGATGCGGAACCCTACGTCGACGCCGGCGATCGCGTCAGCTCGGGAGACATCGTGGGCCTTGTCGAGGTGATGAAGAACTTCTTTGAGGTCACGAGCACGGTTGACGGAACCGTCGAGCGCTTTCTCGTCGAGAACGGCGACCTCGTTGACGCAGATCAAGACATAGCGATACTCGCGAGCTAGGCGAGCTTGACCGGCTCGACGAACAAGCGTCGGCTGGAGATGTTGAAACGACGCTACGTCACCGTCGGCGGCACGCGTCAGGTGCACTACCGCCGCGGGGGTCGGGTCCGACCCCGGTCTTGATTCACGAATCGCCGCTGTCTTCGGCTGCGCTCGTCGCATTGGCCAGCTCGCTGGCCGACCGGTTCACGGTGATCGCGCTGGTCACCCCCGGATACGGCAACTCCGATCCCCCGCCGTCGCCGGCGCAGCCCGAAGTGGCTGACTACGCCGCGGCCACGACGGAGACGCTCGCCGCCCTGAACGTCGAGCGTTGTAGTTGACGGTCTCGCGCTCCGAGAGCCCGGCGAGCGGGTCGTCGCTCGACGCACCGATCATGACCCGCGATCTCAGCAGGAGCAGCCGCTCAGCGATTGCGTAGGTGAAGGCGGCTCTCTTTACGCAAGCGGGTACGTGTGAGCGCTCTTCAGAAGCTCGACGACCCAGGTGTGCAGGTCGTCGGACGAGACGGCGTCGACCCACCGGATTCCCTCGCGAGCTTGGGTGTACCAGGGCCAGAAGCGGGTCTGCGCTTCCAGGTAGCTCCACGCCCACGCCAGGTGTGATCCATCCCAGTGCGGTTCCAGCGGAGGCGTGTAGTGAGCGAGATGCTCGGCCTGTTCCTGAGGTGTGAACATCGCGAGACCGTCAACTACAAGGTTGCGAACGCGATCGGGCCCAAGCACGATCGCAGTCTCGAT
>JAUXJK010000249.1 GCA_030624785.1 Actinomycetes bacterium | reverse complement strand
GCGCTCGATGCCACCCTGCAACGATGTTGCGCGGGCCCGAATCGCCTTGAGGGCCCGTTTCGCGCCGACTGTCGCGGAACAGATGACCCTGCCGCGTGCGCCAGCATCTGCCGTCGCTGGCACCACATCTACGAACGCTCTCAGCTCCTTGCCGGCTCGAGGCTTGGTTCGCTTGAACTTCTTTGCGACGCGCAACTCTCCGGTCAGATCGAGAACGCGGAGCCGATCGACCGGAATCGCCGAGACGGTGTCTGCCCGGACAGCCCCGCGCCAGCGGGCAGTGAAGTTGTGCTCGACGTATATCTTTGGCCGACCAGATCGTCCGACGACAAATGCTCCGTACTCCTGCATGGCCCGGGCCATCGTGTAACACGCACCCGCGCATCCCAATTCGGCGAGTTCAGCCTGGCTCAGATCCGGATCGAGCTGCAGCCGCGCGCCCACCGGGAGTGCGTCGGGCGATCCGTTGCTTCCATTCGTTCCGCGCAGGGGCGTGATGTGGGCGATGCTCGCCGAGTTGAATGCGAGTGCGAGTGCGTGATCGATCTTTCCGTTCGCAATCTCACATGACCGAACCAGACCGGCCAGATAGGACGCGCCAGCACGAGCTGCAAGACCGCCGCCATCCTTTCCGATGGCTGGCACACCGTCCGTCTTCGTGGAGAACTTGTAGCCAAACAGCGCGGTCCAGGCGCGGCCCTGACGGCCGAGGCCGAACACGCCCCACTCCTCGCCGCTCTTGGGATCGACCACGATGAGCTGGCCGGTTTGTGTACTCGCCCTGGCGCCCTTTGGCAACGGGATCCTCAGGGTGCCGCTCTTCCTGTTGGAGAGTGCTGCACCACCTCGTCGAATCTCAGAGATGGCCTCGAGAACCTTGACCTTCGTCACCGGACGCGATCGCGCGGCCGTATAGACGGGGTACGTGAACTGGCTGGGGTCTGACGAGAGTTCGCCGTCTATCTGCCCGACGCGCCGCCCGCTGTCGGGCGCGTAGGCGGGATCGCCGCCGATCGCGGTGTTCCACGGACTGCTATCGCTGTAGGGACGAACGCAACTTGATCCGGCGACGGTTCGAGGATCCGAAGCGGCAGAAAGGCTCCCAACCTGAGTGAGCGACGCGAGGATCAGCGCCGCGAGAACCACGGCGCCAACCCACCACTGCGAACGCGCAATGGTGCGCAAGGTACAACCTGAAATCGCTGTGTCTCTCCCCATGTCTCCGTCCGCATTTCGGAGTGCCGCTAGGCCGAATTTTAGCGTCATCCGCCGAAATGACAAAACCCGAGGCGCAGGTTTGGCGCTGCGGCGTGCCTAGACCCCGTCTCGCCGAGTCGACCGCCGACGCTTGGTGAGCACGGCTTCAACCGCATCACTGACCCGCTCGACCGGCACAAATGTCAATGCCTTGCGCACATCTGGCGGCAGATCCTCGAGATCAGCCTCATTGTCGGCCGGTAGGACAATGCGCGTGACACCAGCTCGCTGCGCCGCCAGCACCTTCTCCTTGATTCCGCCAACCGGAAGAACCTGACCCGTCAATGTCAGCTCGCCGGTCATCGCAACGTCCTTCGCAACGCTCCGACCGCTTGCCAGCGACGCGATCGCCGCCGCCATCGTCACGCCAGCCGAAGGCCCATCCTTGGGCACAGCGCCCGCTGGCACGTGAATGTGAAGATCGTGCTTCTGGAACCAATCCTCCGCGACAAGCCCAAGCTCCGTACCGCGACTTCGAGCCCATGAAACGGCGGCCTCGGCCGACTCGCGCATGACGTCCCCGAGCTGTCCTGTGACCGTGAGGCGGCCCTTTCCGGGCATTCCCGACGCCTCGACGAACAGCACATCGCCGCCTACGGGCGTCCAGGCTAGACCAGTCGCCACCCCGGGTACGGTCGCACGTTTTCGGGGCTCAGATCTGAACATCGCGCGGCCGAGCGCCGTCCGAACCGCGTCCTCTCCGGCTCGTGAGCGCTTCTTCGAGCCCTCAGCGACCCGACGAGCGACCTTACGAGCGACGCCCGCAATCTGACGTTCGAGATTTCGCACGCCAGCTTCGCGGGTGTACTCGCGGATGATGACGCGAAGTGCCTTGTCCGTGAACGAGAGCTGCGCCGATTCGAGGCCATGCTGCTCGACCTGTCGCGGCACCAGATATCGCTTGGCGATCCCGAGTTTCTCCTCCTCCGTGTACCCGGAAAGCTGAATCATCTCCATACGATCGCGGAGCGGCCCAGGAATCGGCTCAAGCTGGTTCGCGGTACAGATGAACAGCACGCGGGAAAGGTCGAACGGGAGGTCGAGGTAGTGATCTCGATACGTTGAATGCTGGGCCGTGTCGAGAACCTCGAGCATCGCGCTGGACGGGTCTCCGCGGAAATCGGAACCCATCTTGTCGATCTCATCGATCATGAAGACGGGGTTCGAGGAGCCCGCATCGCGGAGAGCGCGGATGATCGTTCCAGGCATCGCGCCGACATAGGTTCGACGATGCCCCCTGATCTCGGCTTCGTCGCGTACCCCGCCCACGGAGATTCGGATGAACTCCCGTCCTAGCGCGCGCGCTATCGACTGTCCAAGCGAGGTCTTGCCGACGCCGGGCGGGCCTACGAGACACAGGATCTGGCCGGCCATGCTCCCGGTCAGCTTCGAGACCGCCAGAAACTCAACGATGCGCTCCTTGACCTTCTCGAGGTCGTAGTGGTCATTGTCGAGCACGCGCTGTGCGTGCTTTAGATTGAGGTTGTCGCTCGTCGTCACCTGCCACGGAAGCTCGAGAATCCACTCGAGATACGTGCGGATGACGCCGTACTCCGGCGAGGCGGCCTGAAGGTTCGCCAGACGATCTAGCTCTCGTCGCGCCTGCTTCTCGGCGTGTTCGGGCAGATCGCTCTCCTCGAGACGAGCGCGTAGCTCAGCAACCTCGGCCTGCTGCTCATCTCCCTCGCCGAGTTCCTCCTGAATCGCCTTGAGCTGCTGGCGCAGAAAGTACTCGCGCTGCGAGCTGTCCATGCTCTCTTGCACCTCAGCCTGAATCTTCGATCCAAGTTCGAAGATCTCGAGCTCGCGGCTCAGGATTACGGTGAGCCGCTTGAGCCGCGTTTGGACGTCAGATTCCGCAAGGAGCTCCTGCTTCTCTTCGGTAGGCAGCCGGAGCGTGGTAGCAATCATGTTGGCGAGGCTGCCAGGCACATCGATGCCCAGCATCGCGACGCGCAGCTCGTCGGGGAGATACGGGAGGAGCCCGATGATCTTCGTAAAGAGCGCCTCGACGTTTCGAGCAAGCGCCTGCACGTCGCGTGTCTCGAAGTTAGCGTCGGGCGCAGCGACGAAGCGTCCGACGAGATAGGGGTCCGTCTGGACCACGCTCTCGAGACGGATCCGCTCCGTTGCCTGGACCAGAACTCGTAGTGTGCCATCGGGGACACGAATCAGCTTCTGGATGGAGCCAACAACTCCGACGTCGTAGATGTCTTCGGCGGTCGCTGCTTCACCCTCCTGCAGACGCCCTGCAACCAACGCAATCGCCTCGTCGGCCTCGACTGCCTCATCGACGAGCTGGATCGAACGGGGTTGGCCGATTGCAAGTGGCGTCAGCGAGTCTGGAAACACGACCGTATCGCGGAGCGGCAAGATCGCGAGTCCAGAGAGTCCTTCGGGATCGAGCGTCGGCACGGCACCCGCACCGGGCTCGGTCAGGTCAACTACGGCGACCTCCGGCTCAGCCTCGGACTCGGTCACGGGGTGTGCGTCATCGTGATCGTGACGCTCCGATGTACAGCAGCGCGAGCAACGATCGGGAGGATAATCGTTAGAAGTCCTCGATCAAACTCGGCAGTGGCTGCGCTGGCGTCGACGTCCTCGGGCAGCTGGATCTGCCGACGAAACTCGCCGTGCTCGATCTCGAGGTGCATGACACGCTTGCCACCGGCAGGACGTCGCCGGCGACCGACCACGGCCAGCTGGCCACCGGCCACAGCAATCTCCACGTCGCTCGAGTCGACGCCGGCTAGCTCAACGACAACGACGAGCGCACTGGGGTCCTCGCGCCGATAGACGTCGACAGCAGGATGAAAGCCTCCGCGG
>JAUXJK010000238.1 GCA_030624785.1 Actinomycetes bacterium | reverse complement strand
GCTCGTTCCACATCGATCATCTGCCAGATCAGGTGGCTCGGGTCGAAGTTCAGTCCGAAGTTATCGGAGGGGATCTCTGCGAACATCTCGCGCCAGATAGCCGGGGAATAGGCGAGGTTGACGCCACCAGGCCATTCGTCGAGTGAGAAGATCATCGGGCAGTTCTCGATTCCGATCTTGACGTTCGCGGACTCGGCTTCCGAGACAAGCGCAGGCCAGACTTTGCGGAACTCGTCCATGTTTCCTGGGTGATCGCGGTCCTTGTCTCGGCCGACGAACGTGTTGACGACCGGTACGCCGAGACATTCGGCGGCCCGGATGACCTTTCGGGTGTGTTCGTTCACTGCCTGTCGGTGAGCCGGATCGGCGTGGAGATTGTTGGGGTAGTAGCCGAGGCCCGAAATCTCGATTCCGATCTCGTCGAGTAGTGCTCGGATCTCAGATGCCTTTGCCGTATCAAGTGAATCGACGTCGATGTGGGTCACGCCGGCGTAGCGTCGGGCATCACCTGATTCAGCGGGCCAGCAGGCGATCTCGAGAGAGCGGAATCCGTTGTTTCTAGCCCATCGGGCCACCTTTTCAAGTGGCCATTCACCAAACGGGACAGTGAGGAAGCCGAGGTTCACCGCGGGTCTCGAATCGGGAGGATACGTCTCATACGGTCGGGCAAGCTCAGGACCACTAGTGCATCGCCCAGCCGCCGTCGATTCCGATGAGCTGGCCCGTGATAAACGACGCGTTGTCGCTGGCGAGAAACGCGACGAGGTTTCCAACATCCATTGAGGTACCGCGCCGCTTCAGGCTCTGCTGGTCTAGAACCCACTGGTTGTAGCCCTCCGGGTCGGGGTGGATCTTCTCGGCGTCAGTAGGGAAGGCACCGGGTGAGACGGCGTTGACCGTTACGCCCTCCGAGCCGACCTCGCGCGCAAGCGCTCGAGTAAAGCCGACGACGCCCCCTTTCGAAGACACATAGTCGAGCAAATTTGCGAATCCAACGAGGAACGTGACGGAGGCGAGATTGATGATCCGGCCACTACCGCGCTCGACCATAGACGGGTAGGCGGCGCGAGCGCAGAGGAAGTAACCCTTGAGGTTGGTCGCAAGTACGCGATCCCACTCGTCTTCATCGATTTCTGTCCACGGGCGCGATGGATAGATCGCGGCGTTGTTGACGAGGATGTCGATGCCTCCGAATTCGGAGACAACTGCGCTGGTCATTGCGTCGACCGAGGCCTTGCTCGCGACGTCTCCTTCGAATGCGATTCCGCGGCCGCCAGCCTCGACCAATTGGCCCGCGCGGGCCTCTGCTTTGGCCAGGTCAGCCTCAATGACCGCGACGGCGGCGCCCGCGGCCGCCAGCGAACCGCAGATACCTTCGCCGAGTCCGCCGCCGCCACCTGTGACAACGGCAACGCGACCCTCGAGGCTGGGGGAGGGCCGGAGCACCTAGGCGATCCCCGCTTCGGAAGAGATGTCGGCGACGGCGACGGCACGACCCGTCTCCGCCGATCTGTACCCGGCTTCGACGAGCGCCATTGTGCGTAGGTTGTCGGGGCCGTTGAGCTCCGGCTCGGTGCCGGTCTCGATCGCCTTCATCAGCTGGCTCATCGTTCCAATGAACGCCTGCGGAAACCACTGCTCCTGCCAGCGCGGCTGATGCCACACCCCCTCCTCGGAGCGGAGGTGGTAGTCGATGGTTGACGGGCTACCGTCCGGGTAGTCAGGCCAGCCGATCGTTCCCTTTGCGATGCCGTCACTCCCTTCGACGCGCCAGGAGATCCGGCCGTCGGCCCACGAAAAACAGTCGTCGGAACCGATACAGCGCAGGCCGTCGTTGTACTCGAGTACGTAGAACGCCATCCCGTCCTTGTGCTCGAAATCTTGTGACGGATCGGGGCGAACGCTGCAGATGATCCGCTCCGGGTCGCCGAACAAGAACCGGAAGCAGTCGAGGTGGTGAATCGACATGTTGAGGAGGGCGACGCGGTCGTAGGCGCGAACCCAGTCCTGCCAATGCGGTCGTGCGTTCATCACGATCTGCGCAACGACTGCTGTTCCCAGATGACCGCCGTCCAGAAGCGTCTTTAACGCGCGCATCGAGTGGTCATAACGCATGTTCTGGTTGACGCCGAGGACCTTGCCCGTCTCTCGGGCGACCTCGACCATTTCGATCGCCTCCTCGAGGGTGAATGCAATCGGCTTCTGCGCGAGGATGCCCTTGACGTGATCGCGCTTGCACGCCTCCTTGACAATCTCGAGTTGCTGATCTGGGGGATAGGCGATGTCGACGATCTCGACATCTGTGTCGTCGAGCAGGTCTTGCCAGGTGTCGTGAACCCTGGGGACATTGTTTTGCTCTGCAGCTGCACGCGCGTTGGCCGGCGTTCTCGACGCAATGGCCACTGTGCGGAAACCAGCCTGGTTGTAGGCAGCGAGGTGGACGTCCTTCATGATGAATCCGGCGCCGATCGCGCCGATCCCGTAGTCGGTCTTCCCGCCCAGCTCAGGTAGATATTTCAGGTCGATCTCAGGCATGGTCGCTCCTAGGCTCGTACGCCGATCTCGCGCATGATCGCTGCCGTCGACTCGTAGGCCTCTGTGGCCCATTCGACGATCTTTGAAGGGTCGGGTGAGTACTCCAGCTCGATTGAAACGGTGCCGTCGTAGCCCGTGTCGCGGATCGCCGCTAGGTATTCCCCGATCGGGGTCACGCCGCGACCGGCCGGTAGGTCGCCGTGCACCTTCCCGTCGCAGTCCGAGAGGTGGATATGCCCAATGAGTCCCGTCATCTTCGCGACATCGTCAACTGTGTCACCCGACAGGTGTAGGTGAGAGATGTCCGCGTTGGCGAGCACGGCCGGATTGTCAACTTGCTTGACGAGCCGCACGAGCTCATCGATGTTCTTCAAGAGCGCTTGATCGAACGGCTCGAGTTCGAGCACGATCTCGAGCCCCTTCGACTTCGCGTAGTCGCCAGCTTCCGTGATCATCTCCTTGGCCATGTCCCATACGGCCTCGTTCGGGAAGACCTCGCCATCCCAGTAGTACTCACCGACCACTAGCAACAGATTGCGCGCGCCAAGGTAGGCGCCCTGGTCCACGTACGCCTTGATCCTGTCGAGTGTGAAACGGCGGACAGAGGGATTGAAGTCGACGATTCCGAACGCCACACAGACGACGGATCTCACAGGTAGCCCGACCTCCTCGAGCGTGTCCTTGATCTCCTTGCGCTCTGCGTCGGTGAGGTCGAGCGGATCCTCGAACACGTCGTAGGTGTCGAAGCCGATCTCCTTGGCCTTACGGATTCCATCGAGACGGCCGACGCTCGTGTCGAGCCATGTCGAGCTGATCATTCCGAGTTCCATCTGCTCCCCCTTGCGTCAGTTCGATTGATGCTTCGTGCGTCCAAGTTGTTTCGTGGCATCGTCCTAGCTCATCCGCGTCCAAGACTTGCCGTCCGGAGCCTCGCGAATGACACCCGCCGCGACGAGCTCACGTAGGTGGCCGCGGAGCGGGCCTGCGAGCTCGTTCGGCATCGACGTAAACGGACCGAGCTGTTCGTCTGCAAGCTCGAGCACTCGGGCGAGCGTCACCTCGCCCTCCGCCGCGATGATCGACGTGACGACGCCTCGTGCTTCCTGGACGAAGTCGAGCGTGCTTTGGAGAAAAGCCGTGACGGTCGGTCCCGTCATCACGTCGTAGTGCGCCGTTAGGAGCTGCTCCGGCTCGAGTTCGAGGAGTAGGCGGGCTGAAGCCTCGTACCCGGCGATGTCGAAGTATGGGGAAGGGTGGATGACGTTTCCCTCGGTGTCGAGCAGGCCGCGGCCCATGGCCGCGTCCATCACGACGGCTGTGCGTGATGAGGCAACCCAAAGCCCGAGGTGCCCCGGTGAGTGCCCTGGAAGGTGGAGAACCTGGACCTCGAGTTTCGGGCCAAGCCGAATGAGCTCGTCGCCTTGTAGGCCGAGGTCGACCGCTACGTCCTCGCCCATTGCGTCGCGGAGCCAAGCGGCGACGTCCGGCGGATACCCGATCCCATGCTCCTCGTACCAGCCGTATCGCTCGCGGAGAATCCGCGCCGAGTCCTCGATCCACGGTACGTCGAGAGCGTGGGCAACGAGAAGTGCTCGCGGCGCGGCCGCTCGTATTGCGGCGTTCCCTCCGAAGTGATCGACGTCAGCGTGCGACACGAGCATGAAGTCGAGCGACGCAGG
>JAUXJK010000279.1 GCA_030624785.1 Actinomycetes bacterium | reverse complement strand
GCGTCGACGTTTTTGGAGCCGTCCGTGCTACTTTCTCAGTACCAGTTCTCGCTCTCAGACCAGCTGAATGGGAACACCCTGTTCGGACGCGGCTTGAGCAAAGCCGAATACAGCGCAGCTGAGCGTCGCGTGGACGATGCGGAGCTTCGTCTGAGAAGTGCTGTGACCATCGCCTACATCGAAGTGTTGCGGCTGCAGGCGCGGGCGGAACAGGCCGTTCGCGAGCTTCACAGATCGGAAGAGCATCTCAGACTGGCCGACGCGCGCGAGCAGGTGGGCGCCGGCACGCGGCTGGAGACGATGCAAGCCGATGTGGCCACGGGTCGCGCCGAGATCGCTCTGCTGCAGGCCGACAACGCCGCGCGCGTGGCGAAGCTGCGCCTGGTAGAAACGCTTGGTGTTGAGGTGCCGGCCGAGCAGATCGAACTGGTGAGCGAGTTCGACATCTTCGATCCGAGCTACTCACTAGCCGTTATGGTCACCGACGCTACGGGCCGACATCCCACCCTTGTGGCCGCGCGCGCCGACCGAGCCGCGGCACATTCGGGAGTCAAGGTCGCCAAGGCCACGTATTTTCCGTCGCTCACGCTGCGGGCAACCTGGAGCGGCTTCACGCGCGAAGAAACCAACCCGAGCGGTACGATCGATCGCACGATCGCGAACGCAGAGATCAATGCGGCCGCGACAATTGGCGGGTGCAATACCTTTGCCGATCTGTACGAGTTAAGCGCCGCTGCGCCTCCACCGCCGTTCGACGACTGCTCGCAATTCGCGTTCAGCGACCAAGACGCGTTGTTCATCGATACACAGCTGAGGGCCATCAACGATCAATTCGCCTTCTCATTCCAGAACGAGCCGCTGTCTTTGAGCGCGTTCGTTACGATGCCGCTGTTCAACGGATTCCAGCGGCAGCTCGACGTCGAGCGGGCTATCGCACGTCGCAACGACCTGCAGCACCAGGTTCGCGGACTGGAGCTACAGATTCGCGCTAACGTCACCGAGGCCGTCCATAACCTCGACACAGCGTACCAGACCGTTCAGCTGCAGCTGGAGAACACGGAGCGGGCTCAGGAAGAACTCAGACTGGCGCGCGAGCGTTACCAATTGGGTGCTGGCACCTTCCTCGAACTGCTCGATTCCGAAACGCTCGCCGCGCAGGCCGAAGTCGACCAGATTGAAGCGATCTTCGGATTCTACGAGTCGTTGGTCGAGATGGAAGCGGCGGTTGGCCATTCGCTGCCACGACCTGGGGAGTAGTTAATCTAGCTTTTAGGAGAGTGGATTAGAGTGAGCAAGCGCAAGAAACTTCTTCTTGGGGCTGGTGTCGCGGTGATAATCGTGATCTTCGCGGCCTTGGCACTTCGTCAGGGCCGACGCGGAGGCATATCGGTACGCACCGAGGAAGTTGCGCGGCGCGATCTGGTCTCAGTCGTGACCGCTAGTGGCCGTATACGGCCGCATCGCAGCGTTGACATACAGGCCGACGTGTCGGGCCGAATCGTCGATCTCCGGGTCGACGAAGGCGGCATGGTCGAATCAGGTGACACTCTGCTGATCATCGAGCGCACCACGTTCGAGGCCGCCGTGCAGCGTGCCCGTGCGGCGGTGAGCTCGGCCGAGGCTTCTGCAACACAAGCGCGTGCGAACCGCGACCAATCGAGCCGGTCGCTCGATCGCACGCGCGGGATTCTGGCACAGAACCCCGAGCTGTTATCCGAACAAGAGCTCGACGCGGCCGAAACCAACTACGAGGTTCAGGAAGCGCTCTACCAGGCGGCTGAGTTCATGGTGCAGCAGGCGCGGGCGAACCTGCGGGAGGCGCGCGACCGGTTGGCCAAGACCGTGATCACCGCGCCCATGACCGGTCGGGTGACTCGACTGAACGTCGAGCAGGGCGAAACGGCGATCGTCGGAACCATGAACAACCCGGGGACCGTTCTGCTCACAGTGGCGGATCTCGCGGAGATGGAGGCGGTCATCGAGGTCGACGAGACTGACATTCCGGAGATCGAGCTCGGCGACAGTGCGACCATCGAGATCGATGCCTTCCCGGATCGGGTCTTCTCCGGTCTCGTGACCGAAATCGCTCACAGCTCGATTCAGGGTGGCTCGCTCGGATTCAGCGGCCGCACCTCGGATCAGTCGGTCGACTTCGAGGTCGTCATTCGCCTCACGGATCCTCCTCAAGCACTTCGACCAGACCTCTCGGCCACGGCCGACGTTATCGCGGAAGTGCGTGACAGCGTCTTGAGCATTCCGATCATCGCTCTGACACTGCGCAAGCCGAAGGTTGAGGAAGAAGTACCTCGGGAATCGGAGGGTGAGGTGATCCAGCTCGGCAACAACGGCGAGCCCGAGGAAGAGGAGGGTGTGTTCGTGGTGAACGAGGATAAGGAGGTCGAGTTCAGAAGGATCACGGTCGGCATCGCCGGGCGCGACCACTTCGAGGTAGTGGAGGGCCTGGAAGAGGGTGAAACGATAGTGGCCGGCAGCTACCAGGCGATTCGTGACCTCGAGAACGGTGACCTCATCAAGGCCAAAGACGACGATGACGATGAAGGAGAGGAGTAGATGACGCCGCCGCCAGACGATGCCGTAATTCTCACGCGGAAGCTGACGAAAAATTACGAGCTAGGGGTAGAGACTATCCACGCCCTGCGTGACCTGGATTTGCAGATCAACCGCAACGAGTTCGTCGCCATCATGGGACCATCCGGCTCCGGCAAGTCCACACTTCTCAATCTGATCGGCTGCCTCGATACACCTACTTCGGGGCAATACTGGCTCGGCGGACAGGAGGTGTCGGAGCTCGATGACAACGAGCTGGCCAGGATCCGCAACCGAGAGATCGGCTTCGTATTCCAGACGTTCAACCTGCTGGCTCGTACCAGTGCGTTACACAATGTCGAGCTGCCACTTATCTACGGCGGGGTGCCCGCTCGTCAGCGTAATGAGCGGGCGGAGGCGGCCCTTGAAGCGGTGGGTCTCGCCGAACGGATGGCTCATCAAACCAATGAGCTGTCGGGCGGCGAACGTCAGCGAGTCGCCATCGCGCGGGCTCTGGTCAACGAGCCATCGATCGTGCTAGCCGACGAGCCAACGGGCAACCTCGACTCGCGCACCTCGAGTGAGATCATGGAGATAATCGTCGGTCTGCACGAGCGTGGGGAGACCATCATACTCGTCACGCACGAGCGCGACATTTCTGCCTACGCCGAGCGACTGATCGGTCTCAAAGACGGCTATATGGAGCGCGACGAACGCACTAATGCGAACGGGGGTCCGTGAACATACTCGAGTCCGTCCGCCTCGCACTGCAACAGGTTTGGGCGCAGAAGCTCAAGTCCTTCTTCACTTTGCTGGGCGTGATCGTAGGCGTCGCTTTCCTCATTTCGGTCAACGCCGTCGTCGAGGGAATGAACCTCTACGTCCAAAACGATTTCGCCGGATCGATATTCGGCATCAACACGGTAACCATCGAGCGTGTTCGGTCCAGATCAACCGGCCGCGAGGACGCCAGAACACGCCGACGGCGCTCTCGCAACCCGAGAATCATGGTGTCCGACGCCGAAGTGCTGCGGGAGCGGGTGCCCGATATCTGGTATTTCGCTTACCACAGCGATCGCTTCATGCCGGCGGTCTGGAGCGGGTCCAACCGTCGTAAGAACGTGCGGCTGATCGGCGTCACGGACCAATACATGGCGCTCCAGGGTTGGGACGTG
>JAUXJK010000209.1 GCA_030624785.1 Actinomycetes bacterium | reverse complement strand
TGCACCGACGGTAGCAGAGCCCCTGTCAAGGCTCCGGCCTCCACAGGGAACCGTCGTGCAGCGAGCACTGCGAAGTTGCCGGGCGCGAACGCGGAGCAGTTCGGTCGCGTCCGCCGACGGAACGAACGGGTCGGCCACGCTTTCTCCCGACTCGAGATCGAGCGCTGCCCAGGCTACTCCGTCGACCTCAGCGACCAGAACGCTCGGGCTCGCGAGCGGCGGTCTTTCATCGAGAGCGGCGATTCGCTCGAGCGCGGCGCCATCGGCGGGCGTGGCTGCGCGGACCTCGATCGCCACGCTCGCTCGCCCGGGCGTCCCAGGCACAGCGCCATCTCGTCGCCGCGACGGCCAGCGCATCGCGTCTGTGATCACTCGACTCGCTCGAACGATGTCACGAGCGACTTCCATGTCCGGATATGCGAGCAAACCGTGCCTCCCGAGCTGCGTTTTCGAAAGTCCTTCTCTTGAGTAAACGTCCGGCCGGGCCCTGGTGTGAGGTTGCCGCCGGCTGATCTCCTCCCAGTGTCGCGGAGGGATCCCATTAGCACAAATAGATGTTAGTATCGTTTCTATAAGCAGTACTGATTCATGGACCAGCCTCGAGCTGCGGCATTTGGTCGCCCTGGCAACGATCGCCGAAGAAGGATCGTTCGGCAGGGCGGCGCAGGCCCTGGGCTATACGCAATCAGCGGTGAGCCAGCAGATCGCTGCGCTGGAGCGCGCGGTGGGTACGAGCGTGCTCGAGCGGCCAGGCGGGCCACGGCCGGTGGTGGTGACCGAAGCCGGCGCCCTTCTGCTCGTGCACGCCGAGGCGATCCGCGCGCGACTCGAAGCCGCTCGGGCGGATTTCGAGGCACTTGCGCAAGGCCGTGCCGGCACACTGCGTGTCGGCACCTACCAGAGCGTCGGCTCGACCATCGTCCCGGTCGTCCTCAAACAGCTGCGCGAGGACTGGCCCGGCATCACCGTCGAACTGCACGAGGCCACGGGCGATCAGGAGCTGCTGCTTGCCGTCGAACGGGGCGCTCTCGATCTCACCTTCACCGTCTTTCCGCTTCCCCCTGGGCCGCTCGATTCACGCACGGTGCTCGATGACCCGCGCGTGCTCATCGTGCCAACAGACTCGCCGCTAGCGAACCTCGACGAAGCACCACCGCTGCGCGAGCTCAGCGACGTCCCAATGGTCGCGTTCAAAGACACCTGTTGCCGGGACGTACAGCTCGCCAGCGAGCATATGGCCGCAGCCGGGCTCCGTCAGCAGATCGTCTTCCGCACCGAAGACAATGGGACGCTGCAAGGACTGGTGGCAGCAGGAATGGGCGCCGCGATTGTCCCTCGCCTGGTCGTCGATGAGACACGAAACGACGTGGCGGTGCTGCCGATCGGCGACCAGCTCCCACCAAGGCGCATTGCGATAGCTCGACACAACGAGCGACATCGGACACCGGCGGCAGACGGGTTCCTCGAGTGCGCTACAGCGGTGTGCGCGGCGTTCGCCGCACGTCCGGGATAGCTAGCTCGGGCGTCAAGAGACCTCCGGGCACGCGACGCCCGGATCCGTTCTCCGCGTGTCTTGGTCCGTGTTTACGTGTGGATCGAGACGACGATCGGAATAATCAGGATCGCCACGAGGTTCGCGATCTTGATCATCGGGTTGATCGCCGGACCGGCCGTGTCCTTGTAGGGATCACCGACCGTGTCGCCCGTCACCGACGCTGCGTGCGCCGGCGAGCCCTTGCCGCCATGGGCACCGTCCTCGATCAACTTCTTCGCGTTGTCCCACGCACCGCCGCCAGCGGTCATGGCTATCGCGAGGAAGATCCCGGTCACGATCGTCCCGATCAAGAGCCCGCCGAGCGCGCGCTCGTTGATGACGCCCACAACGATGGGTACGACGATCGGTATCGCCGCTGGGATGAGCATTAGCTTTAGCGCCGATGCGGTGACTATCGAGACCGATTTGCTGTAGTCCGGCCGTTGGGTGCCGTCCATGATCCCCGGCATCTCACGGAACTGACGGCGCACCTCTTCCACCACCTGCCCGCCGGCTATGCCCACCGCCCGCATCGCGAGCGCGGCAAACAGGAAGGGCATGAGACCACCGATGAAGAGCCCAGCAACAACCCACGGATCCGACAAGCTGAAGAGCGACGGGAGACCCTCGTCAGCGAGACCGCGGACATACTCATCGAAGAGGATCAGCGCGGCCAGACCAGCTGAGCCGATCGCGTAACCCTTGGTGACCGCCTTGGTTGTGTTACCGACAGCGTCGAGCGGGTCGGTGATCCCGCGCACCTCTTCCGGTAGGTCGGCCATCTCCGCAATACCGCCGGCGTTGTCCGTCACGGGCCCGTACGCGTCGAGCGCGACGATCAGACCGGTCATCGAGAGCTGCGCCATCACCGCGACGCCGATGCCGTAGAGGCTGCCGCCGGCGATCTCGAAGGCCGCAACGAGACCGACCGCGATCACGATCACGGGCGCCGCGGTTGCCTCCATGCCTACTGCGAGCCCCGAGATGATGTTGGTCGCATGTCCAGTCTCGGACGCTTTCGCGATTCGCTTCACGGGTCGCCATCTCGTTCCGGTGTAGAACTCGGTGAGTCCGACCAGCAGGAACGTCACGACGAGGCCGACGAGCGCAGCGCCGTAGAGCTGCCAGAAGCTGAAGATGTTGTCGTCGTACGCGAGCGTGACGGGGATGAACCCGCGCGCCGACAGGATCGTCGCTACCGCTACGGCGCGGTAGAGCGCGGCCATCACCGACGACTCGTTGCTGCTCACACGCGCAAAGAATGTGCCTACCACCGAGGCGAGAATCGACATACCACCGATCGCCAGCGGGTAGAGGAAGATCTGTGGCTCACCGAACTGCAAGCCGAGAAGCATCACGGCGACCGCCGTCACCGCGTAGGTCTCGAACAGGTCGGCTGCCATTCCGGCACAGTCGCCGACGTTGTCGCCCACGTTGTCTGCGATGACGGCCGGGTTACGTGGATCGTCTTCGGGGATACCCGCTTCGATCTTCCCGACCAGGTCGGCGCCGACATCAGCAGCTTTCGTGAAGATACCGCCGCCAAGCCGGGCGAATACTGAGATAAGCGAGCCGCCGAATGCGAGCCCGATCAGATCGTGGATTGCAGACTCCGGACTGTTGCCGAAGCCGTCGGTCAGAACCCAGTAGTAGCCAGCAACGCCGAGCAGCCCGAGGCCGACGACGAGGAGACCCGTCACCGAGCCGGCCTTGAACGCCACGTTCAGCGCTGGCGGTAGCCCGTCCTGGGCAGCCGCGGCCGTTCGCGTGTTGGAGCGGACGGCAACGTTCATCCCGATGAAACCGGCCGCTGCTGAGAGTAGAGCGCCAACCAGGAAGCCGACCGCGGTGCCCCAGCCGAGCTTGTCGTAGAAGCCCAGGAGCAGGAACGGGATGATCGCGACGATCGCGATCGTGATGTACTGCCGTTTCAGATAGGCGGCGGCGCCTTCCTGGATGGCGCGGCCGATCTCCTGCATGCGTTCGTTGCCGGCGGGCCTGCCAAGCAGCCAGAACGTGAGGTAGATGCCGTAACCGACGCCGATGCCTGCACAAATCAGCGCGAACATGACGGCGTGGTCGTGGAAGAACATCAGGTCAGGCTCCTCTCAGGCTCTTCGCGTTGCGCTTCATAACTTGCGGGTCATTCGCTCCCAAAAGTGCGCATGCCTGCACGACTCGCTACGAAACGGGTGCGACGGCCGGGATTAGTACCACAACGGACGGTCGCCGCGCACTCGCTGCCGAGCACTGAGTCCATGGGGGTAACGGCTCCTCATGCCGGAGCTGCTGCCATAATTGACGACCATGCGAAGTCGCCTCTGGCTTGCTCTGGGCCTGGCCGCAGGTCTTGTGGTCGCGCTCGTTCTCGTCTTCACGGTCGCGGTCGGCGGCGACGACGACGAAGCGCCCGCGGCGGCCGCTCCAACAACGACGACCTCGTCGGTGAGCATCGACGGGTCGGCCGACACCGAGGCGACATCAGAGCTCGACAGTCCCTCGAGCGAGGGCGAGACTTACGACGCGGACTGCATCCACACGATCGAGCGAGAGTACGACTGCTACGAGGCCTACCTCGTCGACGTCCTCAACAACCAGGGTGCGCCCGCCGCCCTTGTGACTCTCGCTGACCTCGCGGAAAACGATTCCTTCGTGCGGTCGGAGTGCCATCCGCTCGTGCACTCGATCGGACGCGCCGCGCTGACGGAGTACGGCTCGTTCCAGAACGCGGTCGTGTACGACGACGGCACGTGCTGGAGTGGCTACACGCACGGGATCCTCGAGAGCTTCATCTTTAACTTCCCAGCCGACGAGCTCGAGGACGCCGTGAGGGGCGTGTGCAAGCAAGACCCGGACCAGCCGTACTCGTTCGACTACTACAACTGCGTCCACGGCCTCGGGCACGGCGTCTCCTGGCGGTTCGACAACGGTGTCTTCGAGGCGCTCCCGGTGTGCGACGCGCTCGAGGGTCGTTGGGAGCAGCAGTCGTGCCACAGCGGTGTCTTCATGCAGAACATCGTCGTTGACGGCGAAGCACACCAGAGCCGCGAGCTGCGCCCCGACGAGCCGATGTACCCATGCACGGCGGTCGAGGAGCAGTACAAGAAGACGTGCTACCTCATGCAGACGTCGTACGCATTGCGAACAGTCGACTACGACTACGCAAAGGGCTTCGATCTCTGTGAGAC
>JAUXJK010000325.1 GCA_030624785.1 Actinomycetes bacterium | reverse complement strand
TAGGCGGCTCAAGGCCGGACCCTGGCGGCACGAGCGCGGCATGACTACCCTCGCCTGTACGACGGCCGACGATCGAGTGTCAACTGACAATCGCAGGACAGTCGACCTCTAGAAACGTGCGCTCGTCACTCAAGTCGACCCGAAGGCTGCTTGGCTCGAAACCTGGGACCGTGAGGCTGACCTGAGCGAAGCTCGCCGACCCGACTCCGACAGCCGCTTCATAGGCGTGGACGCCAAGGAACCCATGAGCCGTCAACACGCGGTGATGGACTTCGCCGCCAACCTCGATAAGGACGGTGGCTCCGGCCGACGCACACTCGGTACCCGCCAGTCGAACGGTAAGCGAACGGCCTGGTGTGTCGTTCCGGTAGACGCGTAGGCCTTCTGAACGGTTCACGATCACGACGTCAGTGTCGCCATCGCCGTCGAGGTCGCCCAGGGACATCCCTCGTGAGCTGCCAGACCACTCCAGGCCCAGCTCTGGCCATACGTCTGCGAAGCGGCCGTCGCCGAGACCCAGGAGGATGGCAGGCGGATCCTCGATGAGGATCGTCGTGTCGTCGAGCTTGTTCAGGAAGTCTTCGGTGGCCCCGTTTGTGAGGACGAGATCAGGGTGACCGTCGAGGTTGAGGTCTGCAACACCGCCGCCCCAGGAAGAGGAGACTTGTTCTTCTGGGGCGCCGACGGGACGAATGCGGCCGGCGCCGTGTGCAGCCCCTTGTTCGTAGCCGTCGCCAGATCCGACAAGGAACTCGTTCTCACCGACATCAGCGATGTAGGTGTCGAGCACGCCGTCGCCTGTTAGGTCGGCGATGGTTACGCCCATTCCGTCGAGTTTCAGGTCCACGTCGAGACTTGGAGCAATGTCGACCCATTCCCCAGCGGCGTCTCCGCGGCGCGAGTAGACGGAGTCGGCGCCCGCAATCCATCCGACGTCACGCGTGATCCATAGGTCGGCGAGTCGATCACCATCTACGTCCGCGACCTCAACAGCCAGTGAGAGGCGGTCGCTATCCGGTAGCGGTACGGCTCGGAAGGATCGGGGCTCTGTCTGCTCGTAAACGATGTCTTCCGTCGGCTCGCCGTCACGTTTGCCGTAGCCAACGCGAAGCAAATCGAAGGTTCCGTCCCCGTTCAAATCGGCGACTGCGAACCCTGTGGTGGCGCTCGTGCTCGGAAGCTCGGTGAGTTCGGCGAAGCTGAGGTCGCGCTTGACAGCCCATTCGCCGCCCCAAACCACGACATCGGAGAGCCCATGGCGCCCGAGAAGAAGCTCCGTCCTTCCGTCGCGGTCGAGGTCTCCGAGCCCGAGACTTGTCACCTCGGTTCGTGGGGTCTCGAATTGCCCAGTCGCCGGCTCGAAACCATCAGGCCCGCCGAAGAAGATTGCGGGCTCAACACCTCCGACGATGATGTCGGCTCTGCCGTCAGCGTCTAGGTCGCCGATCGCGGTTGCGCCTCCGAAGTCGTAGGTCGTCTCATGCTCCCATCCATCAAGACGCCACGCCTCGGTTACATCTGTGAGTTCGGGCAATGGACCGAGTTGCGGTTCCCAGACGTAAAGTTGCTCGTTCAATCGGTTCGCTCCGCTGCCGGCCCCGTCTCCACCAACGTAGAGGCCCGCCAAGACGCCACCACTGACGGCCGCCACAGCGATCACGACGAGCGGGACCCACCGCCTGATCCGAGCAGGATGAGCTGGATCGCTGTGTGCCAAGCGGTAGCCGACAACCCGCTCTGATTGACCGCGAGACCGCAGGACAGAGCGGCCCAGCCCCGCGACGGCCACCACGATCACAGCTACCAGTAGCCCGATCCAGACATCGCTCCATCCGTGGAAGTCGCGGAACGCATGCGCGAGAGCTCCGCCGATTGGCGCCACCAGGCTCATCCGTGCCTCAAGTGACGCTCAACCTCAAGGCGAAGCTGGGCGCGACCCCGGTGGAGGCGTGCCTTCGCAGCGGCGAGCGAGATGTCCAGCGCGTCAGCGACTTGCTGGTTCGAGCGGCCCTCGATGTCCCGCAGCACGACGGCCGCCCGATAGTCGAACGAGAGGCCCCTCAGGCCCGTGATCAGAACCTCGGCAAGCTCGCGGGTCTCCGCTATCTCAGCAACCGATGAAGTCGACGTATCGCTTTGATCGGCTCGTTCGTCGAGCGAGCGCGTGTCGCGTTTTGCTCGTCGATTCCGTTGGCCGGCTTCGTTTACGGCGATCCGGTAGAGCCAGGTGAACGGCCGAGCGCCACCGCGGAACGTATGTCGATGCCGCCAGGCCTTCACGAACGTATCCTGAGCGGCCTCTTCCACGTCACGCTCGTCGTCGAGCAATCGGCCCAAGACGGCCCGGATTCGCCGCTCGCAAAGCGCAACGAACTCTGCGTACGCATCGATGTCGTCTGCGCAAGCCTGACGCCAGAGCTCAGACTCGTGGTCCGCAGTCTCATCCAGCTGGGGACACATCGCTACGGCTCCATTCGTCGTCATTGGTCAAGTTCGTGGACAGGCAGCTACGCGGCATCTCGCGCAATCGGATCGCAGTTCACGTACGCCCCCGCCTGGAGGCCGGTGGCGTCGAAATCGACATCCCCCTGTGTGAGGTACCACGAGTTGAGTGAGAGAGGAGCGTGCGGAGCGTGCGTGACGAATGAGCCGCAGAAGACGTTGACGGACGCGCCCGCGGGCAGGAAGCCAGCTGAGATAAGCGCGGTTCGAGACCAGCGTCGCGGATCGTGGAGCATGCACTCGACGCGTTCCGCCTCGTGCAGCCTCGCGGCTCGGGCGACCCCAACGAGCAGGGCTCGCGTGGCTGCGAAATCCACAGCGAGTATGTCGAGGATGCGCGCGTAGCGAGCACCGATCTCGAGCGCTATGTCCCAAGCAACGAACCCACGTAGTTCGCCCTGTTTACCGTGGACACTGACGAGGTTTGTTCTGGTGTCGGGTTCATCCAGCCAACGCCAACGGACGTACGACGCGTCTCGGACGCGCACGCAGCGTGCGAAGTCGGCGGACTGGCGTGCCAGCTCATCGAACTCGCGCCCCGGATCCTGGATCGAGCCTTGGCCCAAGGTCCCTTCGCGCGTCGAGGCAAGGGTCGCGAAACCTTGTGCCACGCGGCGTGCTACCTGACGCTTGCCT
>JAUXJK010000355.1 GCA_030624785.1 Actinomycetes bacterium | reverse complement strand
GTCGAGCTTCAACTCGCTCGGCTCCGGGGCAGGCTCGCCGATCGCGGCATCATGCTCGAACTCAGTGACGAGGCGCGCGATCTCATCGCAGATACGGGCTGGGATCCGGCGTACGGGGCGCGTCCGCTCAAGCGGGCGATTCAGCAGCTGATCGAGAATCCGCTGGCGCAGAGGTTGCTCTCTGGCAATGCCGTGGATGGAGAACGGATCAGCGTCCAGGTTGAGAACGGTGAGCTGACGTTCGAGCGTGACGACTCGGTGGTACCTACAGCGGCATAGCATCGCCAGCCGGGGCCGGCAATCCAGACTCAAGTCGACTGTCTCACACGTGTGCGCCTAGAGTGCTCGCGTGCCGACCGACTTTGATCCATTCACCGTCGAGATCGTTCGCGACAAGCTTTCGGCGGCCGCGGACGAAATGGGTGTTGTGCTCGCTCGTGCGAGCATGAGCCCGATCGTCTACGAGGTGCTCGACTTCGCGTGCGGAATCACCGACGCGAGCGCTCAGGTGATCGCGCAGACGAACGGTCTGACGCTCTTCACCGGAACGTTCGGACCTCAAGTGCAAAGCGTCGTCGAGAAATTCGGCGTTGACAACCTTCACGAGGGCGACGTCTTCGCGACGAACATCTCGTATGACGGCGGTACGCATACGTCTGACGTCTGTCTCATCAAACCGATCTTCTTTGAGAGCAGGATCGTCGGCTTTGGCGTGAGCGTCACCCACTGGATTGAGATCGGTGGCGCCGTGGCGGGAAGCATTCCTCCTGACGCAACCGAGATCTACCAGGAGGGTCTCAGACTTCCGGGTATCCGCGTCGTCGAAGCGGGAGAGACCAACCAGACGGTGTGGGACATTATCGAGGCAAACATCAGGCTCCCAATCACCGGGATCGGTGATCTGAACGCGGGACTGGCGGCCGTGGGCATCGCAGAGCGCCGTGTAGTCGAAGCGTGTGAGCGCTACGGCGTCGAACTTGTCGACGCGACCTTCGAGCACATCCTCGAACATGGCGAGCGAGTGGCGCGGGCGGCTCTGCGTGAGATCCCCAACGGCGTATACACGGCCGAAGACCTGATCGATGGCGACGGCATCACGGATGACCCGATCCCGATCAAGGTGACGGTCACAGTCGATGACGAGTCTCTGCACGCAGACTTCACCGGGTCGGCGCCGCAGACGCGCGGCCCCATCAACTGCGCGGCCGGGGCGCTCCTCTCGGCGTGTAAGACAGTGGTGCGGGCGATCACCGATCCTCAGGCGAAATCAAACGACGGCTTCTTCCGCCCGCTAACGATCACGATTCCGCCGGGCACAATCTTTAGCGCCGAGGCCCCGGCGCCAACAGGTTGGTACTACGAGTCTGCGTCATGTGCCAACGATCTCTTCTGGAAAGCGCTCGCGCCCATCGTTCCTGACAGGTTGGGGGCGGGCAGCTATATGAGCCTGTCGGCTGCGTACCTCATCGGAACTGAGAGAGAATCGGGCGAGCTGTTCGTGCTTGCAGAGCCCAACATCGGCGGCTGGGGCGGTAGCGCTCTCGGCGATGGCGAGAACGCACTGATAGCCACGACTGACGGTGATACCTACAACTTCCCGGTTGAAGTCGTCGAGACTCGCTACCCGGTGCTCATGGAACGCTACGAGCTCGATACCGAGAGCGGCGGTGGCGCCGGCATGAACAGGGGCGGCCTCGGATGCGTACGCGAGTACCGGCTCTACGGCGTGGATGACGCGAGCGGATATGGCAGCTGTAGCGGCGCTCGTCGCGCGCCGTGGCCGCTCGAGGGTGGCAGTCCCGGCTCTCACAACTATCTGGAGTACAACCAGGCCGGTGAGGCCTACCGAGTTGGGAGCACGCCAAAGGTCGCGCTCGCTGACGGCGATCGAGCGATGGTCGTGACAGCCGCGGGTGGCGGGTTCGGAGATCCGCTGGACCGTGATCCTGAACGCGTGCTGAACGATGTCGTGGACGGCTACGTGTCTCTGGCGAGAGCGCGCGAGGACTATGGCGTCGTCATAGACCCAAAGTCGATGACGGTGGATGCCTCCGCCACAGACGAACTGCGTGTCGAGCGCCGCGACGTGAGCGGATGAGCGCGCGCATAGCCACCGATATCGGTGGAACCTTTACCGATCTGGTGCGGCTCGACGAGGCCACGGGAGAGCTCACGCTCGCAAAGTCTCCAACCACTCCCAACGATCTTGCGCAGGGTGTCATGGACGTCGTAGAGCAAGGCAAGGTCGAGCTATCCGCCGTCTCTGAGCTTGCCCACGGGACGACGATCGTGATCAACACGCTGACCGAACGCACGGGGGCTCGGACAGGCCTGGTCACCACCCGTGGATTTCGCGATGTCCTTGAGATCGCGCGTGGAAACCGACCGGACATGTACAACCTGGTTCCGAGCAAGCCCACGCCGTTCGTGCCGCGCAGGTTTCGCTACGAGGTCACTGAGCGCGTCGACCGCTACGGCAACGTCTTGAGGCCGCTCGCCCTCGACGAGCTCGACGAGTTGGCCGACGCGATTTCGGCAGCGGACATTCAGGCATTGGCGATCTGTTTCGTCCATGCATACGCGCATCCGGCGCACGAACGCGCCTGTCGCGACTACCTGCGTAAACGCCTGCCGGTAGTGTTGATCCCGGCGTCCTCCGATGTACCGCGCGTGTGGCGCTTGTACGCGCGCACGACCACGGCCGTACTCAACTCGTACGTCCAGCCACGGGTCGGGCGGTATGTCGACGAGCTCCAGCGCCGTCTGCAAGACGGGGGGCTCGACGGGCCGCTTCAGATCATGCAGTCG
>JAUXJK010000206.1 GCA_030624785.1 Actinomycetes bacterium | reverse complement strand
TCTCCAGCTCTGATGCCGTCACGTCCCAGCCGGAAACCGCCGCGAGCAGATCCGCCCATTCGCGCATTGGCTCCTCGAACACGCCGCGTAGGAACTTGCAGAGAATGAGAGAGTCGACGAGTGCTGCCCGATCCTCCGTGGCGATGGCGGCCGCCACGTGCGGGGAGCCGCCCTTCAGCCGATCGTGCTCGCCCGACAGGTCCGCCTCGTAGGCGCCAGAGCGGTTGTGGTCGGCGCCGCGGGGGTTGACGGCGAGTCCAAGGGCCATCGCCTGCAGCGTCCGCGGCTCATAGCCAGGGAGCTCAAGCCCTTTGACGTGCGGTGCGAAGTCACCACTGTCACGCCCGATCTCGAGCGACACGCGTTTCGACCCTTCCGCGAGCAGGTCTCCGAGACCGCGACGCTCGCCGATCTCGTCAACGGCGCGGAGTAGCGCGGCGGCGTCGCCGAACCTCAGCCACGGCGCCGGAAGCAGTCCGCGCTCGGCGCATTCCATCGCGAATGCGATCGTGCCACCTGCCGAGATCGTGTCGATGCCGTGCATGTCGCAGCGCCGGCTTGCCTCGAGTACCGCGTCAGGATCGTCCACACCGCAGAGTGGTCCGAGCGCGAAGACGTTCTCGTACTCAACTCTCATTTCGTTGCCAGAATCTGTGCTGTAGATGTGCTCGCAGCCGATCGTGCATGACGCACACGAGGCACGAGTCTTCTCGCGCAGCTCGGAGAGCTCCTCCGCCCCGAGTCGCTGTGCTCCTTCGAACTGAGACGCCTGGAAGTTGCGAGTAGGAAGCGTTGAGATTGCGTTGAACGCCAGCAGGTTCCCGAGCGTTCCGAGCTCACGATACTTCGCGGTCGCGGGGCCGAACGAACGCTCGCGCAGATCGCGCGCGAGCTCGAGAACATGCTCGGCGTCTGCCGAGGCGACCTTGCAACTTGGGGCCACCGCAATGGCCTTGACCTTCTTCGCTCCGAGCACTGCGCCGAGGCCGCCACGACCTGCATGGCGCCCATCGTGCGACAGCGTCGCGTAGCGCACGAGTCGCTCGCCTGCGGGCCCGATTGCACTGACTCGATAGCGATGGCCGAGTGATTCGCGTAGCTCGCGTTCGGTCTCAGCTGCGGATAGTCCCCAGAGTGCTCCGGCCGGCTCCAGCCGCACGCCGGTGCCATCGACGATCACGATCGTGGGTTCCGCACACGCGCCGGAGAGTGAGATCGCGTCGTTCCCCGTGAGCTTGCCTGCGATTGCAAAGTGACTCGAGCACATCGCGTCGTTGATAAAACCGGTGAGCGGCGACTTCGCGATGACCGCGAACTTGGCGCTCGTCGTAAGTGGTGTGCCGACGAGAGGCGAGAACACGAAGAGCAGCGGAGCCGCTGGCGCGAGGGGATCCACACCGGCAGGTGCGCGATCGTAGAGAAGGCGGCTGCCGAGGCCGCAGCCCCCGACGTAGTTGCGGAGTAGCGCTTCGGGCAACTCGCGCTGCGTGTCCGTTCGCTGGGAAAGATCGATTTCGAGCAGCGAGCCGAAGTAGCCGGGCGGCGCGGCGGCCTCCTGGGCAGACACGGCTACCCGCCCCCGTCGGCAGAAAGGAACGCGACCGTGTCGCCCGTGACCAACGGCACGGCAGCTTCGCCCGTGATCTGATCGCCGTTGAGTGCGGCAACGACGTGTTGGTCGAGCTCGATACCGGCGGCACGTGCTGCTGCCCCGAGCGTTGACGCCTTCACTGTTGTCGGCTCGTCGCTCGACTGTCTGAGAGTGCCGAAACGCTCGATCTTGATCTCGGGCAACTCGAGGTCATGTGCGCGTTCGTAGTCGGTGGGCGCATTGAGGTTGAGGAGGGATGTGAGCGTCGGATCAAGGTTCGAGATCGCACTGTCGGCCAGCAACGCAGAAGCGTCGAGCATGCGTGTACGCACGCGCTCGAACAGCTTCATTGGTCGCAGCAGATCAGCGGAGAGAAGCGACTCGATCTCCGGGAGTACGGTTGTTCGATAGGCGGCGGCGAGTGGATGGAGCCGACCCTCCGTTTCGCATACGGCGACATCGACATCGGCGCTGATCGCAGCAAGGACGCGGCGCACGAACGCGGGGTGGATGAGCGGTACGTCGGTGGATGACACATAGGCCACGACATCGTCCGGCAACGCTCGCAGGCCTGCCGCAATCGCCTCGAGTGGGCCGCGCCCCTCGCGCCCGTCCTCCACGACGACTGCTTCGTTCGGCAACTGGGGTGGATCCTGGCCGGGCGCCACAACGACCACGAGCGGTCCGTCGGTCGACCGAAGTAGGAGGCGGGCGATTCGGTCGGCGAAGGGCTGGCCATGCCACATGAGGTCGGCCTTGGGCGTTCCCATGCGGGTCGAGCGTCCACCAACGAGAAGAACTGCCGCTGCTCCCATCAACCCATGGTATGGCGCGCGTTGCCGACTACACAGCGCTGCGTGGAGCCGATGGGTCCTCCGCAGGAACCGGAACGACCTGCCACGCTGCGATCTTGCCGCTTCTGATGACGAACTCAGCAGCTGCAATCGTCCCTGGCGGTGCGTCGCACAGACTTGTATCGCGGTTCCCGAGCTCGAAGACCGCGGTGACGACATCACCCTCGAGCGTCAGGTCGAGCACGCGTCCGGAGCACGGCAAGGCCTCGTTGAAACGTCGCGCTGCGTCCTGGTCGATGAGCGGGATAACGCCCGCTCCCTGGATTACGCGCGCGTTGGGCGCGAACAACGCCGCGGCGGCCTCGTTGTCGCCTGCGTTGAGCGCGGCGCTCCAAGCCTTCACGACGGAGACGGCGGTTTGATCGCTTGATGGCCCAGCGTCGGAGGGGCCGTCGTGGCTGCTCGTCGTCTCGGCTGGCGCCGCGGGCGCGCTGTCGTCATTCGCGTCATCTGCGCTGCATGCACCAACGATCAGTGTGATCGCGAGGGCTACAACCAGCAGGCACGTGCGGCGCATGGGACTACTGTAGTTGCGGGTCTAGCTGTTGCCTCCGCCTGCCAGCAGCGCATCGAGGCCCCCCTCGACGATCACCTGTTCGCGCCCCGCGCCGGTGCCGACCACTGTGACTGGGACCTCAGTGTGTTCTTGGATGAACGCGAGGTAGTCGCGTGCGTTCTGGGGGAGCTCCGCTAGCGACGTGATGTCCTCGACATCGGTCTGCCAGCCCGGGAGCTGCTCGTAGACGGGCGTCGCACCGTGAAAGTCGCTCTGATGCGCTGGGAACTCGCGCGTTGTCGAGCCATCCGGGAGGCGGTAGGTGGTGCAGACGGGCAGCTCCGCGAAGGTCGAGAGCACATCGATCTTGGTGATGGCCAGCGATGTGAGCCCGTTGACGCGCGCCGCAAAACGCAGGGCGACTAGATCGAGCCAGCCGCAGCGGCGTTCCCGGCCGGTGGTTGTACCGAACTCCTGACCCAGTTCACGGACGCGCTCCTGGTCGGCGCCCTCGATCTGCGTAGGGAATGGTCCCTCGCCGACGCGGGTGATGTATGCCTTGGCCACGCCGATAACCCCGTCGATGCGAGTGGGACCGATACCTACGCCGGTAGCGGCGGATCCGGCGAGTGGATTCGATGAGGTGACGTATGGATACGTTCCGTGGTCGAGGTCGAGGAGCGTGCCCTGGGCGCCCTCGAGGAGCACGCGCTTGTTGTCGCGCAGCGCGGCGTCGACGAGCAACGACGCGTCCACGATATGGCTCGACAGTCGTTCGCCGAGCGGTATGAGGTCAGCGACGATCCTGTCACTCTCGAGCGGATCGAGGTCAAAGATTCGCTCGAGTACCGCGTTCTTCTCGATCAGGGCGAGCTCGATCTTCTTGCGCATGATCGCGGGGTCGAGTAGATCCTGCACTCGCACGCCTACGCGGGCAGCCTTGTCTGCGTATGCGGGTCCGATGCCCCGACGAGTTGTCCCGATCTGTAGCCGCCCGAGCGCTTTTTCGGAGGCGCCATCGAGCAGCAGGTGCCACGGCATGATGAGGTGGGCGTTGCCGGATAGATGTAGGCGGGAGGTCGAGATGCCGCGTCCCTCGAGCCCGTCGAGTTCAGCGACCAGCTGCTCTGGATTGACGACGCAACCCGCGCCAATTACCGAGACCGCGCCCGAGATGATTCCTGACGGAATGTGATGCAGCGCAAAGCGTTCGCCCTCGCGGATGATGGTGTGTCCCGCGTTTGGACCGCCCTGGTATCGACATACGACGTCCGAGTTCCCGGCGAGCAGGTCGACAATCTTGCCCTTGCCTTCGTCGCCCCACTGGGCCCCGACGACTACGGTCGCGGGCATGAACTCGTGTGGGGGAGGGGGCCTCGTGGTCGAGTTAGCGCTCCTGTAGCCGGCACGCTGCGGTTCGTATTCGCGATCTGCACGTCGAGCAGCCTAGCCGCCACGCCCGGCGATCCTCGTCTGGGGTAGCCAGGCGTGGCGTAGGTTCGCACGTCCTCGCCGGCGGGTTGGAGGAGATCCGCCGCCGATGCGGCCTTTCCACAGAGTGAGGAAGGTTGTCCACACTCCTGTGAGGTTTCGGACACGTTTCCCGCTAGGAGCGACATTGTTTCCCACCGTTGTCATGTGCATCAACCGCGGACTCCGTCCGCGTCGTGTGCGAACATGTGTTCCCTCGGAGGTGTGCCGAGTCGGGTTCGCGCCCGTCATATCGGTGGTTCTTCGAGAGTCGAAAAGCCCAATAGCGCTCGCTTGTGCCGATGCTCCTGGGGAAAACGTGGGTTCCCAACAGGCCGTCGGGCGCGCGCTCGATCCGCTTCACTTACCGCCGG
>JAUXJK010000369.1 GCA_030624785.1 Actinomycetes bacterium | reverse complement strand
GGCCTTGCACAGCCGACGCAGCTCGGATGTCCTGTAGCCACGGCCACTCGGCGCACTCGGCGTTGTCACCAGGGAAAGCGCAGCTCGGGGCTCCCAGCCGCTACCAGAGCTATCCGCGCCGGGGCCCGGCAGACCAAAGTTGGCGTCGAGTCGTACTGCGTGTCTTCGGGCTCCGTGAGCCTCCGCAAGAACGGGATACAGCGAATAGCTTGGGTCGAAATACTGAACGGTGGCGGCACCCCGTCGCGTCGCCGCGACCGATCTGAGCGGTTCCACGCAGGCGCGGATGCAGCCCGCCAGCAGCGCGTCCGAGCCGTTGCCGACGAGAAGATTCTCGGGCTCGCATTGATGCAGTTTGGCGAGACGCGTACGCAGTCGCGTCGCAGCCGGGTCTGGATACAGGCGCAGACGGCCGTCAACGGCCTCCCGCGTGGCCGCAAGCACCCTCGGAGACGGCGGATAGGGATTCTCGTTTGTGTTGAGCTTGATCAGCCGTTGGCGGGCGGGCTGCTCACCAGGCACGTACGCGGCCATCCGGCGAACGGAGGGACGAACAAGCTCGGCTACTCGACCCCGGCGCATCGACGCATTCTCGCACGGCCAGAGATCCGGGCATCATCCGTTCGTGTCGATGCGCTCTCCGACCAGCCCCGACGCCATACCGAGCGCCGCCCGCACCCGGGTTCGTCGCTTTACCTTGGCGGCGACCGCACTCGGCTCAGCACTCGCGTTTATCGATACGACCGTCGTTGTGGTGGCGTTGCCGACGATCGAACGAGATCTCGAGCTTGGGCTGACCGGCCAGCAATGGGTCGTCCTCTCCTACTCGATCGCCCTCGCGGGCTTCTACCTGGTTGCCGGTGCGGCCGGCGACCGCTTCGGCCGACGCCGAATGTTCGTGTGGGGCATCGCCGGCTTCGCCGCAGCATCAGCACTCGCAGGCGTGGCGCCCAACGAAGGCGTACTCGTTCTCGCCCGAGCTCTTCAGGGTGTCGCCGGAGCGTTTCTCACGACGAACAGCCTCGCTCTGCTTCGAGCCACCTACGGCCGAGACGCTGGCCGCGCGATCGGTCTCTGGACCGCTCTCACCGGCGCGGCGATCATCGCCGGCCCGCCGATCGGTGGTGCCCTCGTCGAGTGGGCGTCGTGGCGGTGGATCTTCTTCATCAACCTGCCGATCGCAGCGGTGACGCTCGCGTTGATCGCTGCGTGCCCCGAGCCGAAAGCGACGAGCGGCGAGCGGCGAGGCTTTGACCTTCTCGGGGCTCTACTTGCGGCCTGCGGCTTCGGATTTCTGGCGTTCGGGCTCGTGCAGGGCCAGGAGTCGGGATTCGCGCAGGTCACCTGGGCGCTGATTCTCGGGGTCGTCGCGCTCATCGCGTTTCCGTTCGTCGAGCGTCGGGCCCGCAACCCGATGTTGCCCGCGGCTCTCTTTTCGCGTCCCGCATTCGTTGGCGCCAACGTCGAGACCTTCTTCGTCTACGGAGCGTTGGGCGGTTTCGTGTTCTTCTTCTCGATCTTTCTGCAGTTCCTTGGTTTCAGTGCGTTCGAAGCTGGGCTGGCGAACCTGCCGATGGGCATCATCATCATCGCGCTGTCGCCGTTTCTCGGTCGTCGAGCCGACAGCCGTGGGCCAAGAGGGCTGCTCACGATCGGCCCCCTGCTCGTCGCAGCCGGAATGGCGCTGATGCTTGGTATCGACGAGCGATCCGACTTCTGGACTTTCGGGGTACCCGGCCTCCTGGTCATGGCCCTTGGTCTCGCATACGTCGTCGCTCCGATTACCTCAACAGCCCTCGCATCCGCTTCGGCGGATCTCTCGGGCATTGCGGCGGGCGTAAACCAAACCGTCTCGCGAGTCGGCAACCTCGTGGCCGTCGTAATTGCAGGCCTGATCGTGACGCTCGTTTTTCAACACGTGACGGGTGACTCAGAGGCGGTCCCCCTTCGACTGGGAGAGACATCCGACTCGCTGCGAAATGGCTCCGTTGACGCGTTCCGGGCTGCTCTGGGCGTGTGCATTGCGTTCGCGCTCGTTGCTGCTCTCGTCGCGACGCGCATGCTGCCACGAGGGCCTATCAAGGCAGCCGAGCCAGGCAGCTAGCGCGCCTGGGGCGACTAGCCGTCGCTGGCCTCGTCCTCGGCAAGTACCCGACGCGCAATCCGGAACGCGGAGACGGCCGCAGGGATGCCTGCGTAGATTCCGACCTGAATCAACGTCTCGCGGATCTCCTCGAGCGAGCAGCCGTTGCGAAGCGCACCACGGAAGTGAAGCTCGAACTCCTCACCGCGGTTGAGCGCAGCGAGCATGCACAGGTTGTTCAGGCTGCGCTGCTTCAGGGACAGCCCGTCGCGTCCCCAGCAGGCACCCCAGCAGTACTCGGTGACGATTCGTTGAAAGTCGGCGTTGAACTCATCGACATTCGACATTGCCTTGTCGACGTACTCGTCGCCGAGAACTTCGCGGCGGATGGACAGCCCTGTTTGGTAGGTCTCCTCAGACATCGTCTCTCCTCGTCAGCGTGGCGTGAACGCCAGGAGGATAGGCGCAGGCGG
>JAUXJK010000291.1 GCA_030624785.1 Actinomycetes bacterium | reverse complement strand
TCGCGATAGGAGACGACCTGCACCGGCACGGGCGGCAACCGCCGCGACTCGAAGACTCCGCTCGATGCCCGTCCCGTCAGCTGGTGCCAGAACGAGGCCGTCTCTCGATCGAACATCCCGAGGTTGGCGTATGCGAGACGCCCCGAGACTCCAAACGTCAACGTCTGACCGTCGAGCACACGCTCGTGTGCAACGGCGCTATTGCACAACGGACAAAACGTCACGACGATGGGGACGCCTCCAACCTCATCGTTGACAACTTCGTGGAAGATCAGATACCGAACCGGATACGCACGAGCGTCGCCGGCAACGGACAGGGCAACCACGGGCTCATCTCCTTCGAGGCTCTCGCCCTCCCCAGGCGTCACGAACACCGGATTATCGACCGCTGGCACTGAATCAAACGGCGCGCACAGCGGCTCGGCGCCCGTTCGTATGGAGTTGAACCGGTGCGACGAGTTGCACGCCACCGCGCTCGAGCGACGAATCAGTTCGATCCTTCGATCGCGTCGCTGCTGTGCATTGGCGTCGCCCGTCGCACCCGTGCCAAGCGTCGCCTCGGGCGGTTGCGGAACCGCGCCCGGATCTCCGCCGGCGCACGCGACCACGAGCAGCGCGAGGCCACACAGGGTGGCAACAAGCGGGAGAGCTGTTCGAAGGCTTCTATCCATCGGTGCGATGACGGTAGGATGCGCCTCGCGATCGGACCGGTTGAGGCTCGCAATCCGCGTGTCAACACCGACCTGACTGGCGTAAACCGCAATGAATTCAGCAACGAACCATCAGCGCCGCATCGTCGTGACCGGTATCGGAATGGTGACGGCGCTTGGCGCTGACCGCGAATCGACCTGGCAAGGGCTGATCGAGGGAAGAAGTCCGGCGGCGCCCATCACGAGGTTTGACCCAGCGACGGTGCCAGTGAAGTTCGCGTGCGAAGCGAACGACTTCGATCCGACGGTCGCACTCGACAAGAAGACGATCAGACGAACCGATCGCTACGCGCAGATCGCAGTCACTGCGGCTCGCGCAGCCGTTGACGATGCGCAGCTCAAGATCGGCCGCGACGTCTCCTCCGATCGCATCGGCACGTCAATCGCTTCAGGCATGGGCGGCCTCGAAACCCTCGCATCCGCTCTGGAGGTGCTCCGCTCACAGGGCGCCGACCGAGTGAGCCCGTTCGCGCTGCCGGCGCTGATTCCGAATATGGCCTCTGCGCTCGTGTCGATCGAGCTTGGAACTACGGGACCGCTATCGGCCTCATCGACCGCGTGCGCTGCGTCGTCCATGGGAATCGCAGATGCGGCCCTCTACCTTCGTTCGAATCTGGTCGATGCCATGCTCGTGGGCGGCGCCGAAGCGATCGTCAACGAGTTGGCGTTCGCCGGATTCGCAGCGTCACGCGCTCTTTCCACACGCAACGACGATCCCGAACACGCGAGCAGACCTTTCGATCTTGATCGCGACGGATTCGTCATGGGCGAGGGCGGCTCGGTGCTCGTGCTCGAAGAACTCGAACACGCTCGCGTACGCGGCGCCCCAATCTACGCGGAGCTTCTCGGATTCGGACTCTCCTCTGATGCGGCCCACATCACCGCAATCGACCCAACGGGCGAGAATCCGGCGCGAGCGGTCAAGCTTGCACTTGCCGATGCCGGCGTCGAGCCCGCGGACATCGACTACGTCAACGCGCACGCCACGTCGACGCAAGTTGGCGATGTCGGCGAGACCAAGGTCATGAAGCTCGCCCTCGGCGAAGAACAGGCGTACAGGACGCCGATCTCATCGACGAAGTCGATGACCGGGCACATGTTCGGAGCGGCCGGAGCGACCGAGGCCGCAATCACGGTTCTCACGCAGTGCCGAGACGTGCTCCCACCGACGATCAACTACGAAACGCCGGATCCGCGCTGCGACCTCGACTACGTTCCGAACGAGGCGCGAGCGGCCGAGGTCAAGATCGCAATGACCACGGGTTTCGCTTTCGGTGGGCACAACACGTGCCTCGTATTCGGCCGCTGGGACGACTCCGACGGCCGTCGCGACACGTCTACGACGCCCTAGCCGACGCCCCCGATTCGCGTGCGTCACGCCGGAACGTGCTGGCCGAGCGCAGCATCTGTGATCACTGCGCCATCCTCAACGATCGCCTTGCCTCGAAGAAGCACGAACTCTGGCCAGCCACCGAGCTCTTCTCCCTCGTAGATCGTGTAACCGGACGCGCTCTCGAGATCGGCCGCGCGCGTAGTGCGCATCGCATCCGGATCGAACACGAACAGATCAGCATCGGACCCCGGTTGCAACACGCCCTTGCGCGGATACATGTCGAACGCACGGGCGTTGTTCTCGCAACACACGCGGGCGAGATCCTCGAGCGTGCAGCGACCGCCAAGCACGCCGGCTGTGTACACGGCCGGGAACATCGTGGCATAGCCCGGGCCGAGACCCACGCGCGCGTCCCAGAAGTCTCCCTCCTGAGACGCGATGGTGTATTGCTGGCTGTCAGTTCCGACGCACGTGATCGTTCCGTCACGGATCCCGTGCCAGAGCGCGTCTCGATCGCGCGCCGCACGAATCGGCGGCTGGATCTTTCCGTAGGCGCCTAGACCCTTCTCGTCGGCCTCAGCAGCCGTGAAGTACAGGAATGCCGCGAGGGTCTCCCCCACGGTCTGAAACCCGCTCCCGTGAAGGTCGCGGAGCAAGTCAACACTCTCGGCGGCGCTCACGTGAACGGCATAGACCCGCACGCCCAGCTCCTCGCCGATCAGCGCAGCTGGATAGAGCTGCATCGGCTCGGTCAGATTTGGGCACGCCCGGTGCCAGGCCTGGAGAGGGTCGTCGAGCTCAGCCCCGCGCATACGTTCGATCAGCAGATCGCGAACGTCGGGATCCTCCGCATGGATCGTCGCAAATGCTGTGGCTCCAGCTCCGCGGATCGCTTCGCAGCCGGCGTAGAAGAAGTCCCACGGGATCCCCTCCGCCTGCATTCCAAAACTCACCGCTTGCTCGCCGTTGTAGCCGAGAAAAAACTTGAACGAGCGCGCGCCAAGCTCGGCCAGCGCGGGTACCTCATTGAGGTGCGAACGCAGCGTCATCACCGGAGAAAGGCGGAAGTCAATCAGCGAGTGCTCGTTGCCCCACTCGATGCCGCCGCGCATCACTTCGACCCGCAGTTCCTGCCCGAACAGCGTGGTCGTGACGAACGTCGTCATCCCTCCGAGTGCGGCGTCGCGAGACTCGGTGGCGAAGTCGCTCTGCATCTTCTCCGGGCCCCAGTTGTCGCCCACGCCGATGTGTCCGTGAGGATCGATAACTCCGGGGAAGATGACCTTCCCTCCGACGTCGATATCGCGATGTCCCTTCGGGAGTTGCGTGCCGGCGCCAACCTGAACGATCGTCTCACCCGTAACCGCAACGCCGCCATTGACGACCCCGTGCGGCGTCACAACACGGCCGTTGCGCAGAGTGAGATCACATTCCGACATTGCGTCCTCCTTGGCTATGCCGCCACACCGAGCAACAGCTCGCGAAGTGCGTCCGGCTGGCGTAGAAGCTC
>JAUXJK010000286.1 GCA_030624785.1 Actinomycetes bacterium | reverse complement strand
TGGTACGACTATGAAGCGAAGTACTCCGGCGGCGGGATGCGACTCATTGCGCCCGCCGACATCGGTACCAACGTCGCGGAACGCGTGCGAGAGCTGTCTCTGCGCGCATTTCACGCGTGTGACTGCGCCGGCATGGCGCGCGTCGACAGTTTCGTTGACGAGGACAACGTGGTCCTCATCAACGAACTCAATACGATCCCGGGGTTTACCCAGACGAGTGTCTTCTCGAAGCTGTTCGAAGCCTCGGGCGTCGACTACCCCACCCTCCTCTCGCGACTCGTCGAGCATGCGTTGGAGCGCTACGAGCGACGAAGTCTGCTCAAGCACTAGCCACGACAACTACACATGCGCCGTCACCGCTAGATTTCTACCCTGTGGTTCTCTCTGACCGAACTATCAGGCGGCTGATTGCCGACGGTGACATCGAGATCGATCCATTCGATGAGAGCCTCGTGCAGCCTTCGAGCGTCGACGTTCGCGTCGATCGCTACTTCCGAGTATTCCGCAACTCGCGGTATCCGTACATCGACGTCAAGCAGCCGATGGAAGAACTCACGGAGGTCGTCGAGATCGACGACGAAGACCCACTCATCCTGCACCCCGGCGAGTTCGTTCTCGGTTCGACACTCGAGCGGCTTGCGCTACCGAACAATCTCGTGGCGCGGCTCGAGGGCAAGAGCTCGCTCGGAAGGCTCGGGCTGCTGATTCACTCCACCGCCGGATTCGTCGATCCCGGCTGGAACGGCCATGTGACGCTCGAGCTGTCAAACGTCGCGAACCTTCCCATCACGCTGTACGCGAACATGAAGATTGGCCAGCTCTCGTTCATGCAGTTGAGCGAGCCTGCAGAAACTCCCTACGGGAGCGCATCGCTGGGATCGAAGTACCAGGGCCAGCGCGGACCCACCGCCAGCCGCTACTGGCAGAACTTCTCGAAGTAGTTCGCGAGGTATCCGGAGCCCGGGTGCCCTGGGTCGAAAGCCGCCATAGAAACGCCGAGAACCGCGCGTGGAGGCGCGGCTCTCGACAGGAACTCGCGTGGATTTCGCAAGGACGCTAGCGTCCCCTACGCGTGGCTATGACGATTCCCCGTAGGTCCCGGGGACACGTCCTTACGAGCGAGTACCTCCACTGCCCGTACTACTACTGTCACTCAAGTTCGGACCACCTCCTTCCCGCGGTTTCCCCAATCATAATCGCTGCGGGCTGACGACACGCGAAAGGACACACGAGGCGCCACGAGAACGGCGAGAAGCCCCGGAGCGGGCACCGTTTTCCGAAGAGCCGGCTACTGTCGCGGCAGCGCGACCCTGATACGGCCGTCATGAACCTCAACGGCATACGTATCAACGGGAACGTAGGCCGGCAAGGTGAGCGCACTGCCGGTTCGGATGTCGAACTCAGCGCCGTGGCGAGGACAGCTGACAACGCACGCGTCAGGGTCGAACTCACCTTCGGCAAGTGGGCCGTCGTCGTGAGTGCAGCGATCTTCGACCGCATAGAGCGCGTCGTCAGCGTTGAAGACGGCGATCGCGAGATCGCCATGAACGACAACCTTCACCGAGCCGCTTGGGAGGTCCTCGACAGCGCAGACGTCAACGTCCACGAGATCGCTCATCGCTCCTCGAACCCCGCCCATTCCTCGGGAAGGGGCGTTCCCTTGGCGCGATGCAGAGCCAGTTTCAACACGCCGAGGCTGAGGAGAGCACACTTCAGCCGTGCAGGGTTCTTCTCCAATGGCACGCCGATCTCGTCGAGAAGCTCCTCCTTCGGCAACTCGGCAAGCTCGGTGACGGATCGGCCCTCGACAAGTTCCATGAGCATCGACGCGGCCGCCTGGCTGATCGCGCATCCGCGTCCCGTGAAGCGCACCTCTGAGACGTCGTCGCCCGAGAAGTTCATTGAGATGGCGATATCGTCGCCGCACAACGGGTTTTGGCCCTGCGCGTGCGCGTCACAGGGATCAAGTTCGCCGTGATTGCGCGGGTTCTTGTAGTGATCGAGTATGAGTTCGCGATAGAGGTCGGACATTGCGATCAGGCGAACGTCGCGCGTACGTCGGCAAGCGCCTCGACCAAGCGATCGACATCTGTCCTCGTGTTGTAGAGGTAGAAGCTTGCTCGTGTCGTCGCGGAAATCCCGAAATGGTCCATCGCCGGCTGCGTACAGTGGTGTCCGGCACGCACGGCGACGCCGTGGCTGTCGAGAATCTGGGCGACGTCGTGCGGGTGGGCGGAGTCGAGCGTGAACGAAACGATCCCGCCGCGTCGCTCTGCTGGAGGACCGAGTACGGATACCCCATCCGCGCCAGCCAGGCGCTCCATTGCGTAGGTGGTTAGATCGTGCTCGTGGGCTTCGATCCGCTCAAGCCCGACGCGTGTCAGATAGTCGATCGCGAGGCCTAGGCCGTAGGCCTGCGCAATTGGCGGCGTACCGGCTTCGAACTTGTTGGGTAGCTCATTCCACGTGGTCTCTTCGATGGTTACCGAGCGGATCATTTCGCCGCCCAGATTGAACGGCTCCATCGAGTTGAGGAGTGCTTGACGCCCCCACAGCACGCCGATACCTGACGGTGCGAGCATCTTGTGCCCGGTTAGCGCCAGGAAATCGACGCCCAGCGAGGCAACGTCCAACGTGCGGTGAGGTGCGGCCTGACACGCGTCGACAACGGTCACTGCTCCGTGTTCACGAGCCCATCCGATCAGAGCCTCGACAGGGTTGACGGATCCAATCGAGTTGGAGATCAGTCCGAAGGCAACGAGTCGTACTCTGCCGCGCCCGGCGATCGCATCGAGCTGCTCGAGATCGAGTTCGCCGTTGCCATCAGCCCCGATGACAGCGAACTCCGCGCCCGTGCGCTCGGCGACGTACTGCCACGGAACGAAGTTCGAGTGATGCTCCAGCACCGTGCTGACGACGACATCTCCCGGGCCCAGCTCGTTCAGACCCCAGGCATGAGCAACGAGATTCAGCGCCTCGGTGCCGTTTCTCGTAAAGATGATCTCTCGGGTTGAATCGGCCCCGAGAAAAGCGCGTGTCTTCTCGCGAGCGCCCTCGTACCCTGCTGTCGCACGCTCACCGAGCTCATAGACCGCGCGATGTACGTTGGCGTAGGAGTGTTCGTAGAACTCCGTAAGCCCTTCCAACACCTGCCGGGGCTTCTGAGAGGAGTTCGCAGAGTCGAGATACGCCAACTCTCGCCCGTCGAAGCGTTCTTCGAACACGGGGAAGTCGCTCTTGATGCGAGGCACGTCGAGCGCACTGATGCTTGTGATGGAACTCACACCTCCATCGTAACGTTTTGGGCCCAGCTCTCTTCGCCGAGCCCCTGCGCACTCCCTATCGAACGCGCGAGGTTACTCGTCAGCCGTACCGAGTCCCTCGAGCGCGCGACCGGGCAGGAATCGGTCATCCATCGCGGCGAGGCCAAGAATCGCGAGAAGCGAGCCGCCCAGAGAACACAAGACGATCGCCGCGTTCGGTACCGCGAGCTCGAAGAAACTGCGTGTGCCCGGAAAAACCAGAACGAGCACATACAGCGCGAACATGGCTGCGCAGAGTCCGGCGATCGCAGCCCCTCGCGTACGTCCGG
>JAUXJK010000177.1 GCA_030624785.1 Actinomycetes bacterium | reverse complement strand
GCGCCGCGCAGGCCGAACATGATGAGCCCTCGCGGGTCTTCGAGCCCAAGAACGAGGCGCCCCTTCGAGTAGTTGCGAGCCTTCTCGAGCTCGTCGTCGGCGACGGGTTCCTCTGCGATCCGCCGAAACTCGGCAACGATCGTCTCGATGGCCTCGTCAATTCGAGCGATGTCTACGCCGCCCTGTGCATAGAGCGTGCCGGCGTCGGTGTAGCCGTGGTTGTGCGCGTAGATGTAGTACGCGAGCCCACGTCGTTCTCGTACCTCGGTGAACAGCCGTGATGACATTCCGCCGCCAAGAACAGTGGCGAGCATGCCGAGTGCGTAGCGGTCGGGATGCTCAATCGGATAGCTGTGGACACCGAAACGCAGGTGCGCCTGGTCCGACTCCTTGTGATGCGCCTTTACGCGCGCACCGGACTGGCTCAGGTTGACACGAGCCGGCTCCTCGGCAGAGCCGTCTGCCACATCGCCGAGCAGCTCCTCGAGACGAGGGATGAGATCTTCGCCGAGTGCGCCGCCGACACCAGCCACCATGCGCGGTGCTCGATACCAGCGATCGAGATACTCGAGAAACGTGTCACGGTCAGCCGCCTTCACCGTCTCCTTGGTGCCGATGATGTCCCACCCGAGCGGCTGGTCTCCGTAAAGGAGCTCGTCGTATACCGAGTCGATGTAGTCGCGCGGGGTATCGATGTACATGTTCATCTCTTCGATAATCACACCCTTCTCGCGCTCGATCTCTTCAGGATCGAAGCGAGAATTGCGCAGCATGTCGACCAGCACATCGAGCGCGGTGTCTCGATGCTCGGCAGCGCATTTGACGTAGTAGCCGGTGTATTCCTTACCCGTGAAGGCGTTGAACTCGCCGCCGATCGCGTCGATCTCGCCTGCGATGTCTCGTGCGCTCGGGCGCCGCTCGGTGCCCTTGAAGAACATGTGCTCGGCGAAGTGCGCGATTCCGTTCGCGCTTTGCACCTCGTAGCGGGAGCCGGCGGCGATCATGATGAAACACGCCACCGACTTTGCGTGCTCCATGGGTGCGGTAACGACGCGAAGGCCGTTGGACAGTGTGGTTGTTTCGAATGCGTTCATGGGGGCCATCCTAGTTCGCTGGGGGTCGTTAACCGCGAGCTCACCGGGGCCGCGCGCTGGCGAGCGTGTTAGGGGCGCCAGGCGTTCGTGATGGGAAGCCGGCGATCACGGCCAAAGGCCTTCGAACGTAGCTTCACGCCGGGCGGCGCCTGGCGCCGCGTGTACTCGGCACGGTCGGTCAGCCTGATCGCGCGGTCGACGACCTCGTCGTTGAAGCCGTCGGCCACGATCTCGTCGCGAGAGCGGTCGAGCTCGACGTAGGACTCGAGAATGGCGTCGAGGTCCTCGTATGGCGGTAGCGAGTCCTCGTCGCGCTGCTCGGGACGAAGTTCGGCGCTTGGCGCTCGTTCTATCGTCGATACCGGAATGAGTTCGCGGCCAGCCTGCTCGTTGAGATGGCGTGCGAGCCTGAACACGTCCGTCTTGTAGACGTCCTTGATCAGCGCGAAACCCCCCGCCATATCGCCATAGAGCGTGGCGTAGCCAACCGAGTACTCGCTCTTGTTGCCGGTCGCAAGAAGCAGCCAGCCGAACTTGTTGCTCAACGCCATGAGCAACGTCCCTCGGATGCGAGCCTGGATGTTCTCCTCGGCGACCCCCGCCTCGGTATCGCGAAACGGATCCTCGAGGAGCTGGGCAAACGACTCAACTGCGTGCTCGATGGGAAGCTCGAGAAAGCGCGTTTCGAGCGTCTCCGAGATGAGGCGAGCGTCGTGTTGCGTGTCGGTGGAGGAGTAGCGAGAAGGCATTGAGACGAGGACGACGTGTTCAGACCCAAGTGCTTCGACCGCGAGCGCGGCAGTCCGCGCTGAATCGATGCCGCCCGAGATTCCAACAACCGTGTCGCTGAACCCGTTCTTGCGTACATAGTCGCGCAGCCCGAGTACAAGGGCCCGACGCATCTCCTCCAGCTCCGACAGCGCAGGCGCGAGTAGAGGATCGACATCATCCGGAGTCGCGTGCGCTGTACCCAGATCAACGACTGTCGCCTCCGGCGGGCCGCCACGCTCCCGCACGAGGCCGCGTCGGCGGGTTTCCCGGAGTCGCTGGGAGACCGTGCTCGCGGTGTCGATGTCAACTACGAGGAGAGCCTCCTCGAAGGCTGGAGCTCGCGCGACGATCTCGCCCTCCTCGTCTAGTACGAGCGAGTGTCCGTCAAAGATGAGCTCATCTTGGCCACCGACCGCGTTGACGAAGGCCACCCAACAAGCGTTGTCGCGCGCACGGGTCGCGAGCATCCGCTCGCGCTCTGCGCCCTTGCCTAGCTGGAACGGCGAGGCCGAAATGTTCGCGATCACGTGAGCACCGGCCAGCGCAAGATCCGTGGCGGGCGGCCCTGGCTGCCAGATGTCCTCGCACACAGTTGGACCGACCAGCGAGTCTCCGAGCTGGAGCAGCAAGAGCTCGTGGCGACTCTGGAAGTAGCGGTGCTCGTCGAAGACTCCATAGTTGGGCAGGTAGCGCTTGCGATAGACAGCAGTTGTCTTGCCACCGGTACACACGGCGCATGCGTTGAAGAGATCTCGATCGAGCTCGGGAAAGCCAACGAGGGCGGTGATTTCGACGCACTCCTCGGCAATCGCATCAAGCTCCCGACGAGCCTGATGCACGAAGGCTGGCCGCAGGAGTAGATCTTCTGGCGGGTAGCCCGTGATCGCAAGCTCTGGAAAGAGGACGAGGTCGACGCCCTGGCCTCGGGCGTCTTGAAGCATGGTCACTATTCGGCGCCTGTTCCCTTCGAGGTCGCCGACGGTCGAATTGAGCTGTGCGAGGCCTAGACGCATAGCATTTCCGAGGATACCGACCCGGGGTCGAAATCCCTCTTGCTGGACGCGAACCGTCGCCCCCGACTCACGTGCCGCGCCCGCGTTCTGCCCTGAGCACATCAGCTGCGAGAGCAACGTCGTTGCTGTCGTTGTAGAGATGAAACGCGACGCGGATCGAACCGGCACGTACAGCGCAAGCGACACCAGCCGCTTCGAGACGTTGCCTGACGCGGTTGGGATCGGCGACCGTGACTTGCACGATCGGGCTCTCGGGTTCGTCGAGATCGAGTGCCGTTGTGAACTCGCTGGCAAGCTTGATGTTGTGCGCGGCAATGGCCTCGGGCCCGAGGCTCAATATGAGGGCGAGGCTCTCTTTAGCACCGGCAGCGGCGAACCAGGACAGGGAAACATCGTGGAGGCGCGCGTCGTCCGTCAACGTGTCCGGTATCCCGTAAAATCGTTCATAGGGATCGGATCGTGCCTTCCAGCCGGAAAGGCATGGCCATAGCTCCTGGAGTCGGTCATCACGGATGGAGAGAAAGCCGAGGCCGCGCGGGCAGAGGAGCCACTTGTAGGCGTGGCAGGCGAAGTAGTCGATCCTGCTCGCATCCACCTCGACGGCTCCGACCGCCTGGCTGCCGTCAACGAAGAGTCGAGCTCCGGTGCGGGCAAGCGCGTCAAGATCCGCAACCCGCCCATCGGCTGACTGTACGAGGCTCACTGCCACGAGCGCTGTGTTCTCGTCTGCCGCCTCTGCGAGCCCATCGAGTGGCGCCTGTCGGATCTCGACGCCGCGTGATGCAAGGGCATCAAATGCGAGCACCGTCGACGTGAAGTCGTTCTCGTGGATCACGACGTTGTCGCCTGGGCCGGCGGGCAGGCTGGCAGCGACGAGACCAGCGGCCAGCGAAACCGCCGGTATGAGGGCGAGGTTCGTCGGTGACATGCCGACAATGCGCGCGAACAGCTCTCGGCACTCCTCACCATCCTCTTCCCAGGCCATCCAGTCAGCGCGATTCGCCCACTGGTCAGAGGCGCGTCGAAGAGCGCGTAGCGTGGCCTTCGGCGGAAGACCGTAGGTGGTCGTGTTGAGGTAGCCGGTCGTGTTGACGAACTCAGACGGAGCGAGCAATCAGCTTCACCGATTCTGGATTCTCGACCGATGAGAGGTCTCCGGGATCCTTCCCGAGCGCGGCCGCGCGAACGGCGCGTCGCACGATCTTTGCGCTCCGGGTCTTGGGTAGCTCCTCCACGAGGAGGACGCGAGCCGGCTTGAACGCCTTCCCGAGTTCCGCGCTCACGAGGTCTGAGACCTCCCTTAGGAGGGCTTGCGGGTCGGACGCGTCGGGGGCAACGCAAAAGATCCAGGCGACCTCGCCTTTGACCTCGTCGGGAACGCCAACTGCCGCGGCTTCCACGACATCTGTGTGACCCACCGCGGCCGACTCGAGCTCGGCGGGCCCGATCCGCTTGCCCGCGACGTTCAGCGTGTCGTCGGAGCGTCCATGGAGAAACCAGTAGCCATCTTCGTCGACGGTCGCCCAGTCTCCGTGCATCCAGAGACCGGGTATCCGACGCCAGTAGGTGTCGAGATAGCGCTCGTTGTCTCGCCAGAAGCCGCGTGTCATGCCCGGCCACGGCTTGCGGCACGCGAGCTCGCCAACCTCGCCCCGGACGGGGTTGCCGTTCTCGTCAACGACATCGACGTCCATCCCGAGTGCCGCGAAGCCGAGCGACATCGCCTTGATCGGGATCGCCGGCGAGGGTGAGAGGAAGCAGGCACCGACCTCTGTTCCACCAGAGCAGTTGATGATTGGACAGCGGCCCTCGCCGATCGTCTCGAACAGCCAGTCATACGGGCCGGCGTTCCAGGGCTCGCCTGTTGTAACCATCAGTCGCAGCGAGCTCAGATCCGCGTCGGGATCGCCGTGCGGGATCAGGGCACGGACAAGCGTGGGGGAGATGCCGAGCAGGCTGACGCGCTCCTGCTCGATCAGCTTCCACAGCCGGTCGTTTGGCCAGTCAGGCGCACCCTCTGTGAAGACGATTGTCGATCCGGCAACTCCAGCGCCGACCACGAGCCATGGGCCCATGATCCAGCCCATGTCGGTTGCGAAGTGGAAGACGTCGCCGGGTTTGGCATCAGCCTGGTAAATCGCTTCGCGCGCTATCGCCACGAGGAAGCCTCCCTGGACATGCACAGCGCCCTTCGGTTCACCCGTGGTGCCGGAGGTGTAGATCAGTAGATACGGGGTTTCCGAATCGACCTCGAGAGCCGGAAGCGTGCCCGGTTCGTCGGCTACGAGATC
>JAUXJK010000354.1 GCA_030624785.1 Actinomycetes bacterium | reverse complement strand
GGCGAGCCCTTCGATCGTTGTGATCTCGGATCCCTCGGCGCTGGCCGCCAGTGCGAGGCACGACTTGACGATCTGTCCGTCTTGCTCGACGGTGCAGGCACCGCAGTCGCCCGTAAGGCAGCCGATGTGCGTGCCAGGAAGTCCGAGCTCTTCACGGATCGCCTCCACGAGTAGCCGGCGCGGATCGATCTCGACGGAGCGCGCTTCGCCGTTGACCGTGACGTTGAGTGTGATGTTGTCGCTCATGCTGCTCCTCCTACGCCGCTGCGAGCAAGGCTCGCTTGGCAACGACGCCAGATACCTGCTGGCGGTACTCGCCGCTGGCGAGTACATCGCCGTACGGGTCAGTCGCGCCCGCGCGTGCTGCCGTCATGACTGCGGCTGCAGTGTCATCGTCGATCGAGCTTCCGACTAGCTCCTGGGTATCGACTAGATAGGGCTTTGTGTTCACGCCGCCGACAGAGATACGAACTGCCGTGAGCCTGCCGTCACCATCAACTCCGACCACAGCGGTCGCCGTCGCGATCGGCCAGCTCGACTCGACGAGCTTGAGCTTGTAGTGACCAAACTTGACGCCCGCGGGCGGTGCGGGAAGCGTGATCGATTCCAGCAGCTCACCGTCACCGACGTCAGCTTCGAAGGCTCCCTTGAAAAAATCGCCGGCCGCGACGGAGCGTGATCCCGACGACGAGCGAAGGTTCATCGTGGCGTCCAGGCCCACCAGGGCCCCTGGCGCGTCCGAGGATGGGGTCGCGTAGCAGGCGGAGCCTCCCAGCGTGCCCTGATTGCGCACCTGAGCGCCGCCTGTAATGCCAGCGGCCATCGTGCCGAGCGCACCCGCGCGCTCGGCAATAAGCGGCGCACCTGCGAGCTGCGCGTATGTCGTCATCGCGCCAATCGAAACGCCGCCATTCGACTCTGCGACGCCGGCGAGACCAGCTCGACGCAGGTCGACAACGTGGGCGGGCACCCGGGCTCCGTGAGTCATCTCGGGCACGACCCACGTGCCACCACCGACGACCTCGGCGTCCGAGCCGTGCTCGGCGAGCGCTCCCAGAGCCTCGTCGAGACTGTCGGGAGAGTGGTAGGTAAACCGTCTCTTGATCATGAGCCCTTCTCTCCGTTTGACGAAGCGTCGTTGATTGCCGCAAGCACATTCGGCGGCGACACCGGAAGCTGGCGGATCGTCACGCCAAGTGGCGCGAGGGCATCGTCCACGGCATTTGTGATGACCGACATGCCCCCACCGACACCGGCTTCACCGGCGCCCTTCGTACCGAGCAGGGTGAATGGGCTCGGTGTGACCTGATGGACTAGTTCGACCTTGGGAACGTCTCCAGCGCGGGGCATCAGGTAGGCCTTGAAGCGGGTGGATAGTGGCACTCCCGCATCGTCGTACTTGAGCTCCTCTGACATGCCGTTGCCGATGCCCATGACCACCGCGCCCGCCATCTGCCCTTCGATAAAGAGCGGATTGATCATCGTCCCGCAGTCGTGGACGATCCCGATGCGTTTGATCTCGACAGCACCTGTCTCGGGATCGACCTCGACGACAACACCGTGGACGGCGAATGAATAGGTCGGGTAGGGCTGAATGCGGCCCTTCTCGTCCGGTGTATGGCGAATGTTGCCTGGCTTGTATACGCGTGTTGATTCAAGCGGCGGTTCGGGTATGCCCGGAATGGCAAAGTTGAGCGTGTAGATCGTTTCCGCGACATTGGCGATCGGCACCGCCGTGTCCGGCGCGCCGGACACGCGAGCAAGGTTGTCCGTGAGCTCGATGTCCTCGTCACCAGCCTCGAGCAGCAGGGCCGCGCCGCTGCGGATCTTCTCAGCAACATCGCGCGCCGCCAGCACGGCCGAGTTGCCACCGGACACGATGCTGCGTCCCGAGTAGTTGCCGAAGCCGTACGGACAGATGTCGGTGTCGCCCTGGATCACGCTTATGCGATCCATGGTGACGCCGAGTTCGTCCGCAACGATCATGGCTAGCCCCGTGTCGTTGCCCGAGCCCGGCGTCGTTACGCCGCTCAGCACGGTCACGTTCCCTGAAGGATCCATCTTGACCTGGGCGCTATCGAAGCCGCCGACGATCGTCCCCGGAATGTCTGCCGACTCGGGAGTCAGCTCGAACGTGATTCCGATACCGAGGTAGCGTCCTTCTTCGCGGAGTTTGGCCTGTTCACTCTTGAGCCCCTCGTAATCGAGAAGCTCCTCAAGCTTGTCGAGCGCACCGTGATAGTCACCGGAATCGATATTGAGCCCCGAGTTTGTTGCGTACGGGAACTCATCTTTCTGGATCAGGTTTTTGCGACGAACCTCGATGCGGTCCATGCCCAACTCGCGCGCAACCAGGTCGACCATCCGCTCGATAACGACGTTCGTGCCCTGCTTGCCATAGCCGCGTGTCGCGTTCCAGATGCCCTTGTTTGTCGCGACCACCTGAACTGAGACGTCGGAAACCGGCACCTTATATCCCGAGGGGAAGCCAAGTGCCGAGAGGAAGGCCATTCCCCAGCCGGGCGCAGATCCGAGCATGCCGACGTTCGCAACGATCCGATTGTGGATCACCATGATCTTGCCGTCAGAGTTGAAGCCCACCTTGAACGTGTGTGTCTGCTCGATACCGCCGACAAGGAGAGTCTCCTTGCGATCTTCGAGCCACTTGACGGGGCGCCCGACGATCTTCGCGAGAACACAGACGAGAACCTCTTCGGGGTGCCCGTGCATCTTGAGACCCAGTCCGCCCCCGACGAACGGCGCGTGTACCCGTATCTGATTCTCGGATATTCCAAGCGCCTGGGAGAG
>JAUXJK010000257.1 GCA_030624785.1 Actinomycetes bacterium | reverse complement strand
TCGGACGCGCCGGCCGAACGCGCATGCCGAGCCCGGCCTGGCGAGCAGGAGACTGGGCGGTGGCGCTGTTCGCTCTCGCCCTTCCCGTTGGGGTGGCTCTGTGGCTCTAGTCGACGTAAAGCGGCTTTCGGTCACCTACGGAGGGGCGTCTAGACCGGCATTGCGAGACGTTTCGCTCTCGATTGGGGAGGGAGAGACGGTTGCGTTGCTCGGGCTCTCGGGTGCGGGTAAGTCGACGTTGCTGCGCGCCCTCGCGGGCCTCGTGCCTCACTTCCACGGCGGCGTTTTCGAAGGGCGCGTCAGCATCGATGGGCTCGATACGCGTCGAGCGCGCCCTGCCGATCTCGTCGGGACGACCGCGATCGTCTTCCAGGATCCCGAGGACCAGATCGTGATGACTCGCGTCCTTCGCGAGGTTGCGTTCGGCCTCGAGAACCTCGGTGTTCCCGCGGACTCGTTGCAGGACCGTGCCGAGGAGGCGCTCGAGGCCGTGGGAGCGTTGGAGCTGAGGGACCGCCGCGTCATCGAGCTCTCTGGCGGGGAGTTGCAGCGTGTCTGCCTCGCCTCGGCCCTGGCTCTGCGACCGAAGTTGCTGTTGCTCGATGAACCGACGTCGCAGCTGGACGAGGGCGGAGCCACGATGTTCCTCGACGCAGTCGAGCGAGCAGGCTGCGCGGTGGTTCTCTCCGAGCAACGCGTTCGCCGCGCGCTCGCTGCGTGTGAGCGCGCGGTGATCCTCGACGACGGAGCGCTACGTCTCGACGGGACGCAAGAGGCGGTCAACAGCTGGCTGCCCACGGAGCCCGAAGGGCTTGGTGCCGGGCCGATTGAGGCGCCGCTCGACGCCGCGGGCGATGACGCCGTCGTGGAGCTTCGCAACGTCAGCTTCCGATACGGCGAGCGATCTGTCGTCGAAGGGCTGGATCTGACGGTTCGCTCCGGCGAGATCGTCGTGCTCCAAGGCCCGAACGGCTGCGGCAAGACGACGATCGCAAAGCTTGCGGCGGGCCTGCTCGAACCCGCGGGTGGGCAGGTCGAGAGGCGAGGCCGGGCAGGCTATCTATCGCAGGATCCCGGGAGATATCTTGTGCGCGATCGAGTCGTCGACGAGGTCGCCATCGGCGTCGGCGGGAAGACCGACGCAGCGCTCGCGGCACTCGAGACGGTGGGCTTGAGCTGGGCAGCCGATCGGCATCCGCGCGACCTCTCAAGCGGCGAGCGCGAGCGGCTTGGGATTGCGGCTGTCACGGTCGGTGATCCAGCGCTCCTCGTTCTCGACGAGCCGACTCGAGGGGTTGATCCTGCGCGCAAGCGACAGATCGAGTTGCTGGTGCGCCAGCATGCGGCGCGTGGCGGCGCGGTGATCGTGGCGACGCACGACAGAGATTTCGTTGCTCATCGACGTGTCGCAGTTCCGGCACTCGAGGTCGCTCGTGCCTGAGGAGACACTTGCCGTGCGCTCGCCGGGCGTTGAGGCATCCGGTGGGCCGCCGCTGGCCCAACCGCCCGGCTCGTCCGTGCGCAGATCGCGGGTGCTGTTTCTGGCAGTCCTGATTCTGGGCGCTGCCTTTGGTGCGTCTGCCTGGGCGGCGCTCGACCCAGGTCGAGCTGGACTGTCGCTGCTGCTCGCCGCAGCAGCGCTGATCGCGGGCGTTGCCCTCTGGCTCGAGACTGGCCAAAGCTCGACGAAGGAGTTGGCGATGGTTGCGGCGCTCGGCGCCGTTGCAGCTGCGGGTCGAGTCTTGTTTGCGTTTGTGCCGGGAGTGCAACCCGTCACGGTGATCGCGATGGCGAGTGGCGCAGCGCTCGGCGCGCGAGCAGGCGCCGGCGTCGGCGCCGTCGCGGCTCTGAGCTCGAACTTCTTTCTCGGTCAGGGCATCTGGACGCCGTGGCAAATGCTCGGCTGGGCTGCCTGCGGCGCGGCCGGGGGCCTCCTGGCCAGCCGGTTGCGGCGGCGGAGCGCGTTCGTTGTCGCGGCGTTTGTTTTCGGTGCGTTGTTTTCGCTGATGATGGACGTCTGGGAGTGGTACAGCTTCTTCCCACACACCTGGCAGTCGTTCGTCGTCGTGGTCTCGCGCGGCATTCCCTTCGTCCTGGCTCACGCGATCGGCAACGCGCTCATTGTGTTGTTCGCGGGCCCCGAACTCTTCCGCATGCTCGATCGCTATGGCCGACGTCTGCGAACCGAGGTGATCTGGCGATGAATTCGACGCTTGATGGCGCGCAGTGCAGCACGGGGCCACCTGGATTGGCCGAGACTTCGGAACGGGGTCGACAGGCGATCCCCTTCATGGCCATGCTCGGAGCTGTGGCGGCCACTTTGGTGTTGCTGTGGGGAGGCCTGGGCACGGCCCAGGCGGCAACGAGTGCCCAGGCTGTCTCCGATGAGCGCGTGAATCGTGCCGTCAACTACCTTCGTGCACAGCAGAACGCTGACGGTGGTTTCGGTGAGGCTGGCGAGCGGTCGGACCCAACGCTCACGGCATGGGTCGCGCTCGCGCTCGACGCGGCCGGTCTTGATGTCGGGCGACTCGAGCGTGGCGGCGACACGCTCGCGGTGTACCTGACGCGCCAGGCCCCTACCGACGTGACCGGGCTTGAGCTGCAGATGCTCGCGCGCTCGGCGGCCGGTGTGGGCAGCGGTGCGCTTGCGACCGCGCTCGTGAAGGAGATCAGGCCGAGCGGCCGCATTGGCTCTCGACTCAACTCAACGATCTGGGGGATTCTCGCCCTACGGAGCGCCAGATTGCCGGTGCCCAAGAAGGTTGTTCGCTACGTGCGTCGCAACCAGCACAAGAGCGGTGGGTTCTCGTGGATCGCTCGCGGGCCCGTCGATACCAACGACACGGCCGCGGCGATCCAGGCGTTGCGATCGGTCGGAGTCGGCTCCAACTCGAAGCCAATCAAGCGCGCGTTTCGCTTCCTTGCTTCGACCCGTCGCAACTCTGGTGGATTCCCGCTTTCTCAGGGTGGCGCCGCCGATGCGCAGTCGACCGGCTGGGTTCTACAGGCCTATGCCGCGACGGGACGTGCCGGCCCGTCCAAGAGCCGCCGCTTCCTGGTGCGTCTCCAGCAGGCTGATGGGCGCCTTGTCTACCGCCGTGGCCGAGCAATCACGCCGGTCTGGGTCACTGCTCAGGCGCTTCCGGGCCTGTTGCAGTCGGCGTTTCCTCCGGAGCGCTGAATCTATACTTGACGCGTGAGTAGTGACCGTAGCGCCGCCATCCTGACGGTCGGTAACGAGATTATCTCCGGCGACGTCGAGAACACGAACGGCTCCTGGCTCGCGCGACGCCTCGCGCTCCTCGGCATCGAGGTGCACCTGCTTGCGACGCTTCGCGACGACATCGACGTGATCGCCGCCTTCTTGGGTCGCTATGCGCCCGAACACGAACTAGTTTTCGTCACTGGCGGGCTTGGTGGAACCCCTGACGACATCACCCGCGAAGCGGTGGCTGCCGCGTTCGGCGTTGGGCAGAGCCCGATTCCCGAACTCGCCGACGAGCTGAATGCGCGCTTCTCTCCAAGAGGGCTTGGCGAGTACGCGGCCCGCTGGGCCAACCTGCCCGAGGGTGCGCGGGCGCTCGCAAACCCACTCGGCGGCGCTCCCGGGTTCGTTCTGCAGAACGTGCACGTGATGCCCGGTCTTCCGTCGGAGATGGAGGCGATGTTCGAGTCGATCGAGGATGAGCTTCGCGGGGATCCGATTGTCACCTGGAGGCGCTCATATCGAACCGGAGAAGGGCAGATCGTCGATGTCCTCGAGACCGCCACACTGGAGCACGAGGCGGTGTCCGTTGGTAGCTATCCGCGGTTTGGGCCCGAGGGCCCACAGGTTGAGGTCGTGCTCAAGTCGAGCGACCCCGATGCCCTGGAAGCCGCGCGCACCTGGGTAAGCACACAGCTTGCTGAGCGCGTTGATGGCACGCCGTG
>JAUXJK010000087.1 GCA_030624785.1 Actinomycetes bacterium | reverse complement strand
CACTGCCGCGTTCCTCGTATTTCTGGCCGTCGTTCTCGCTTGGCTTGTCATCTACGCCTTCAAGATGCGTCGTCTAGAGCGAGAAGTTGAAGACATGGCAGCGGCTGATCCTGGGCCCGGGCAGAACCCAGACGTTCCGAAGGTTGTGCCGGCAGGCGAGGCGGACGCGAACGCCGAGCCTGCATCACGCGCGCCCGAACCGGTTAGCTAGCGACTGCACCGATGGTGGCCGATCGCCGAGCGCGCATACCGACAGTTTCCTGCCGGGACGCTTGACGTGCTTATCCGACTTGGTACTCGAGGCAGCCGGCTGGCCATGGCGCAGGCGGAGCGTGCGGCCAACGCGCTTCGCGGCGCGCACCCCGGAGTCGGTGTTGCTCTGGTTCCCATCTCGACGGCAGGCGACCTCGATCGGCGTCGGCCGTTCGCAGAGATCGGTGAGCGTGGAATCTTCGTCAAGGAACTCGAGGATGCGCTCGTCGCCGATCGCGTCGACGTGGCCGTTCACTCGGCCAAGGATCTGACTGCGGCAGACGCGCCTGGCACGTCGATTGCGGCGTATCTAGCGCGGGATGATCCACGCGATGCACTCTGTGGCGCCGATCACCTGGCGCCCGGAATGAGAGTCGGCACGGCGTCGGCTCGTCGGAAGGCTCTGCTGCTCGCTCTGGAGCCATCTCTCGTTATCGCGCCCCTCCGTGGGAACGTCGACACGCGTCTTCGTAAGCGGCGCGAGCGGGACCTGGATGCCGTTGTACTCGCCGCGTGCGGCCTCGACCGACTTGGACTAGCCCATGAGATCGGGCTACGGTTCGATGTCGAGACGGTGTTGCCCGAAGCCGGTCAGGGAGCCATTGCGCTCCAGGTTCGCGAAGGCGATCAGGAATGGATCCAGGCCGTGGGCGACTCGCCGACTCGCGTCAGCGTGGAAGCGGAGCGCGCATGCATCGCGCGAATCGGCGCGGGATGCTCTGCACCCGTCGCCGCCCACCACGATGGCGAGGTCCTCACGGCCTTGGTCGCGGCCGACGACGGAACGTGGGTTGAGCGACGCAGCGGAACCGACCCAGCGTTACTGGCCGATGACCTGCTTGCCGCCACGACACGGCGATGATCACCGTCCTGGTGACGCGAGCAGCGGACGCCCAGGACACGCTCGCCGATGAGCTCGAAGGATCTGGCTTTGCCGTGCTGTCGTGTCCACTGATTCGTACTGAACCCGTGCCAGGCCCAAATGCGTGGGCGCCGGATTTCGATTGGATCGTCTTCACCTCTCGTACAGGGGTGCGCCATGGGCTCCCTCGCCTCGACGGAGCTCTACCGAAGGTGGCGGCGGTCGGCCCGGGAACCGCAGCGGCCCTTGGCGACGCTGGTGCGCGGGTGGATCTTGTTGCGTCAGTACATAGCCAGACAGGTCTCGTTGATGCGCTCGGCGAGAGCCCCGGCCGCGTGCTGTTTCCGGGAGCCGCCGATGCTGGAAGTGGGCTGGCACGTTCGCTAGAGGCCACCCATCTCGTGGTGTATCGAACGGTCGAGATGCGCGCCGCGTCAGTGCCGGACGCGGATCTCGTCGCGGTCGCGTCGGCGTCGGCAGCGAGGGCTCTCTCGCACATTCGCAAGGATCTCCGCTGCGTGAGCATCGGGCCGTCGACGAGCGCGATCGCGCGGCGGCATGGTCTCGAAGGTGTCGAGGAGGCGGTGTCGAGCGATCTACCAGGATTGCTACACGCGATTAGGCTTGCAGCATCCCGACTCCGGTCATCAGCTTAGTCACCGACTACGGCCCCGAGGGTCCATATGTCGGCGTGTGTCACGGTGTCATTCACCGGCTTCTTCCAGGAGCAACGATCATCGACACCACGCATGCGGTGGAGCCCTACAACGTGCTTCAGGCGGCGGTCATACTCGCTGACGCAACGCCGTACCTCCCCATCGGCGTTCATGTCGCGATCGTCGATCCGGGGGTCGGTACCGATAGGCGGGCTGTCGCTATCGCCTGCGAGAACGAGAACGTGTACGTCGGACCCGACAACGGTGTCCTGATGCTCGCGGCCAATCGCGACATAGTTGTCTCAGCGTTCGAGCTGCCGGTGCCCAAGGAGGCAGGGTTGGGGCCAACGTTCGCAGGTCGCGATGTCTTTGCTCCAGTCGCAGCGCGCCTTGCAACCGGTGTACCGCCGAGGCGGCTCGGTCGCAGTCTTGAAGCCTCGACGTTGGCAAAGCTGAGTGTTCCCGTGCCAACTGCCGAGGCTGGCGGTCTGCGGGTCGTAGTGCTGTCTTCGGACAGTTTCGGCACGTTGCAACTTGGCTGCACTCGTAATGAGCTTCTCGCCATCGGTACAAGCGAGCGCGTCCAGGTGAGCACTGCGCACGGGCAAGGAGCTGCCACCATTGCACGGACGTTCGCAGACGTCGGGTGCGGAGAGCTGCTTGTCTACGAAGACTCCTTCCAGCATCTGGCAGTCGCGGTGCGCGAAGGTAGTGCCGCCGCCTTGCTTGGTGCCTCCGCAGGAGACATTGTCTCGCTGGACCCGCTCTAGCGGCGGTTCCGTCACCGCGTCATATGGCGAGGGCCGGAATCGAACCGGCGACACCGCGGTTTTCAGCCACGTGCTCTACCAACTGAGCTACCTCGCCGCCGCACCGAAGTGTAGAGATAGCTCCCCAGCGTTGTCACTCGCACCGCATGCCAGCGCACGACGACGTCCATGGCCCGCTCTATTCAGGAGGCTTGTAGTAGCTTCGACCGCGCAGCTCGTCTGGCAGGTGATCCACTTCGAAACCGGCCGGGTCGTCGTGGGGGTAGCGATAGCCCTTGCCGTGCCCCCGCTCGCGAGATCCTCGCCCATGCGTATCGCGTAGCGCCGCAGGGGGCCGTTGCGCTCCGTGCGTTCGTACATCGTCGGTCGCTTGCTGGAGGGCCACCAGCACCGAGTTGGACTTTGGAGCCGTGGCGAGATAGAGCGCCGCCTGAGCGAGATTGAGTCGGGCCTCGGGTAGCCCGACGAGCTCAAGCGCGCTCGCGGCGGCTGTGGCAACTTCTAGTGCCCGAGGGTCGGCGTTGCCGATGTCTTCGCTCGCGTGGACGACCAGCCGCCGCGCGATGAAACGGGGATCCTCGCCCGCCTCAAGCATGGCAGCGAGGTAGTAGATCGCCGCATCCGGATCCGAGCCCCGAATCGACTTGATCAGGGCCGACGCGAAGTCATAGTGACGATCTCCGTTCTTGTCGTAGTGCAGAGGTCTCTTGCGCGCGGCGTCCTCGATGTGAGCCATACCCACAACTGCGTCCTCGGCGGCCGCCGAGCTTGCTGCGAGCTCCAGAATGGTGAGTGCCGTTCGCGCGTCACCACCTGCGTTGCGCGCGATCGTGTCCGTCTCTTCGGCCGCGAGCTGGATCTTGAGCTCAGCTGCTCCGCGCTGCAGGACGCGGGCAAGGGCCTTCTTGTCGAGCGGTTCGAGCTCGTACAGCTGACATCGAGAGAGCAGAGCGGGGTTTACTTCGAAGTAGGGGTTCTCGGTTGTCGCACCGATCAGGACAACGAGGCCCGTCTCCACGGCCGGCAGTAGCGCGTCCTGCTGCGCCTTGTTGAACCGATGGATCTCGTCGAGGAAAAGGATTGTCCGGACGCCCCGACTTCCAAGATCCTCTCTCGCTTGCTCGAGCACGGCGCGCACATCGCGGACACTGCTTGTCACCGCCGACAGCTCTGTGAAGCGAGCACCCGTGGCCGAGGCCACGATCCTCGCAAGAGTGGTCTTGCCGGTGCCGGGCGGACCGTGGAAAATTGACGAAGCGAGCTGGTCGGCTTCGACAGCCCGTCGCAGAGCCATGCCCGCACCAATGATCTGATCCTGACCTTCGAAATCGTCAAGAGTCGTGGGCCGCAGGCGAGCTGCGAGTGGCGCCCGCTGCTGCAGCTGGGCGTCGGCGGCGTCGCCAAAGAGATCATCCATCCCGCAAGTATGCTTCGTGCGGTCTCTTGCAGAGTATGTCCCGACACCAAAAGCCCAACTCGCAGCGGTGCGAACTGAGTCGTCATGTCTAAGCCTCGTGTTGGCGGTATGGCGCTTGGTAACGGCGTGCTGGTTCACAGCCCGGATCACTGGGCTTGCGCTCATCGCGACAAGCAGGGTGAGTTGCAGATTGCATCAGGGAAGAAGCCGGTGGTTCTGCCCGGAGTACGTTCGCCGCTTCTTCGAGGCATTGCCCGGATCGGCGAAGGCCTGGCCGTGGTGCCGGCGGCCGGTCGAGCGCTACCGGGTGCCGAGGTGCCATATCGCAGTCGCAGGATGCTCGCCGCGCTCGCTGCCGGCTGGCTGATTGCGCGAGTCCTTCGCACGACGAACCTACCCCCAATGCAACAGGAGATCGCGCTCGCGTCGATGTCTATCGTGCCGCTAGCGCTCGCGCTGCGCGGCTCAAGCGTCGCGGCGTATCACGGTGCGGAGCACATCACGATCGGATCCTGGGAGCACGACGAGCCGCGCACTCGCGTTCATGAGCGCTGCGGTTCACACCTGGCGCTTCCTCTACTCGGCGCGACTGCCGTCGGAAACGTTCTGGCAGGGCAACTCGCACGCACCCGTACGGGTGCGTCGGTCGCTCGCTCGGTGGCGGCCGCAGCAGCCCTGGGCCTGTCCGTGGAGGCTTTTGGTTGGATGCTGCGAAACCCGGATCGACCCCTCGCGAAAGCACTGGCCGCGCCCGGCTCCTGGTTGCAGCGATACTTTCTCACCGCTGAACCGAGCGAGGCCCAAATCGAAGTCGCCCGGGCGGCACTTGAGGAGTGCTTGCGCCTCGAGGCAGACGCCGCCACGCAGGTTTCCGACTCCGAGTAGTCGATCTGGCTCGCCTGGCGCGCAGTCGGGGTTGAGATCCACTCCAGTTCTGCCGATGGGAAAACAGTATGGAAGCCATCCTGTCTGCAGCGACACTTCTCGCGGCCTTGCTCTCGACGCTTCCGGTCGCGGGCACGATTACCGACAACATCATCATCTGGGTGCCGCTCGTGTTCTTCGGCATCATCATCTACTTCCTGTGGCGGATGATGAGGCTGATGCCAAGAGTCAAGCCCCAGGTCATGCAGCCCGATTCAGACTCAGCTGTGACCTGGGACGACGTGGCCGGCGTGCCCGAAGCCCGGGCAGAGCTCGAAGAAGTCGTTGAGTTTCTCCGAGAGCCCGACCGATTCGCCGACCTTGGTGCGCGAGTGCCGAAAGGGATGCTGCTCTACGGGCCCCCGGGTACCGGCAAGACACTGCTAGCGAAGGCCGTAGCTCGCGAGTCCGGCGCCGCCTTCTACGGACAGAGCGCGTCCGCATTTGTTGAGATGTTCGCCGGTCTGGGCGCATCGCGGATTCGCAAACTGTTTGAAACGGCACGCAAGAACCAGCCGGCGATCGTGTTCATCGATGAGCTCGACGCCGTAGGCATGAAGCGCTCGGGGAGCTCATTCAACCGCGAACATGATCAGACGCTAAACCAGCTGCTCGTCGAGCTCGACGGGTTTCAGGACGCCCCGCAGGTCGTCGTGATCGGTGCCTCGAATCGCATCGAGGATCTCGATCCTGCACTGCTGCGCCCGGGTCGGTTCGACCGGCAGGTGCTCGTGATGCCGCCGGATCTAGCGGGCCGTATCAGCATCCTGAACGTGCATACACGCGGCAAGCCGCTTGGGCCCGATATCGACCTGGAACAGATCGCACGCCAGACGTCTGGTCTCACCGGGGCCGATCTGGCGAACCTCTGCAACGAGGCCGCGATCTCCGCAGGTCGTGCCGACCGCGGCTCGCTCATCGCGTCAGACTTCGATCTTGCGCTCGAGCGAGTCGTCGCCGGCCTGCAACAGCGCCGCGTCGTGTCGGAGAAAGAGAAGCGCATTCTCGCATTCCACGAAGCGGGCCACGCGCTCATGTCTCATCTGGTGGGCGACCCACAGCCGGTGCAGAAGGTGACGATCGTCTCTCGTGGTCGAGCCCTTGGCTACACGCTCAATACGCCCCAGGAGGACCGCTACCTCCAGACCAAAGAGGAACTGTTCGACCTCCTCAAGGTGCTATTGGCAGGACGCGCTGCAGAGCAGGTTGTGTTCGGACGAATCACTAACGGAGCCGCGAATGATCTCGAGCGCGCCACCGAGCTCGCACGTTCGATGGTGTTCGAGTACGGCATGGGCGATGCGGTCAACTCCCGTACGGTTCGAGCTGACAACTACGCTCTGAGCGAGCACACCAAGGAACTTCGAGACGCCGAGCAGGCTGGGTTGACCGATCGCGCCTATCACGACGCGGTTCGTCTGCTCGGAGATCATCGCGCGGCACTGGATGTCCTCGCAAGTGGACTCCTTGACAAGGAAACGCTCCTCCGGCCCGAGCTTGAGGAACTCCTGGCCGATGTAGTGCCCGACTCCGACTCGTCATCGATGGTCGGCAAGGTTGTCCCGCTCGTCAGCGAGGGCTAGCCGCTCCCTCACCGCCAGCTAGGATCCGCTGCGTGCTGGTTCAAACGACGCATCACGTTGCATTCGCCGTCGAGGATCTCGACGAGGCCATGAGCACCTACGAGCGCCTCTGGGGCGCGGAGGTCGAGGTGCGAGGAACTCTTGAGCCGCAAGGCGTCGATGCTGCGTATCTAACTGTGGGTCGAGACCGAATCGAGCTGCTTGCTCCAACGGCCGAAGACACTCCCGTCGGGCGCTTTCTCGCCCGTCGAGGCCCTGGAATGCACCACGTTGCTTTCGAGGTAGAGGATGTCTCGGAAGCAATCCGCGACCTGAGTAGTGCAGGAGCGACATTGATAGATGACGAACCACGTCCCGGATTGGGCGGCCACGAGGTCGCCTTCGTTCACCACGAATCGCAGCATGGCGTACTTATCGAGGTGGTATCGCAATGACTAAAGATGACCAGGTTCGCATCGAGATCGGCTACGAGGGGGGTCACGTCTCGGCGTCGATGGTGTCCGCTGCGTCAGCTGACGAGTTGGATACGAGGCTCGGCGAAAACACTGGGGGAGTCGTTCTTCTCGAGGCTGATGACGCCACGATTACGGTCGTGTTGGGTCGGGTCGCCTATGTACGGAGATTCGCGCGCGACTCGCAGGTCGGCTTCGGCGGCTAGTCGGCCGCTGCCTCACCGCGCGCGTGGCACTAGAAGTCGGCATCGTCGGCCTCCCGAATTCGGGCAAGACCACACTCTTTAACGCGCTGACTCGGGCGGGCGCCGAGATCACCGCCTATGCGACCGTGGCCGAGAAGCCAAACGTTGGCATGGCGCCGGTTGCCGACGAGCGCCTCGCTCCACTCGCGGGGATTGAGAGCTCCAAGAAGGTCACACCTGCCGCGATCCGCGTAGTTGACGTGCCCGGAACTGGCGCTGCATTACTCGGCAATCTGCGAAGCGTTGATGCCATTCTTGCCGTGATGGGCGGGTTCAGTTCCGAGGCTGACCCAGAGGCCGATCGCGAGTCACTACGACTGGAGCTGCTTTTTGCCGATCGCGATCACGTCGAGAAGCGGCATGAGCGGGTCGCCCGAGACGCGAAGTCCGGGAAGCCCGAGCCGCGAGAGGAACTCGCTCAGCTGAACGCGCTCATAGCCCATCTCGATGCGGAGGGCACAATCGTCGACTACACCGGCCAAGTGCCCGAGGCGCTTGAGCCTCTGACCGTCAAGCCGCTCATCGAAATCGTGAATGGTCCGGGGGGCGTCGACGCCAAGCTTGAGGCGGAGCTTGCGGAGTTGCCTGAGGAGGAGGCCGACGCATACCGTGTCGGTCCGTCGGCTCTCGATGACGTCACGCGACGGCTCTTTGCAAGTCTCGATCTGGTGACGTTCTTCACGGCGGGCGATACGGAGACGCGAGCGT
>JAUXJK010000086.1 GCA_030624785.1 Actinomycetes bacterium | reverse complement strand
GAGCGACATGCCGGCTCGCGGTATGCCCTTCTCGCGCATGACAAAAGCCACCAACTTCTCGTGTGGCCCTCGCTCACGTGCAGCAGCGAGAGCGTCTGATCCGGTGAACGTCTTGGTCGACGCTACGGCCCAGCCGAGGCCGGCTGAATAAGGGTCACGCTCATCCGAGATGTCTTGCCCGTGAAGTGGGTAGCAGACCTCGAGGCGAAGTGTGTCACGAGCTCCGAGCCCGCAGGGTGTCACGCCCCTCGACACGATGGCGTCCCAAAGATTGACGAGATCGCCCGAGGCACAGATCAGCTCGCAACCTGTCTCGCCGGTGTATCCGGTTCCGGCGATCAGGCACGGAACACCGAGCACCTCGTCCTCACGCCAGTGAAGACGCTCGATCTCGATCCCGAGGCGGCTCAGCGCCTCCGGTCCTTGAACCGCAAGCATGCCGGACTCGTCGCTGTGGTCGACGACGATGTCGCCAAGCGATCTGAGATCGACTTCGCGGTTCGCGGCGTTGACTACGAGAAGGTACGTGTCATCAGCGCGGCGATAGGCAATCAGGTCATCGACGACGCCGCCCGCCCCATTGGTAAGAAGCGTGTACTGGGCCTCGCCCTGACCGATTCGATCAAGGTCGTTGCTCAAACGGCTCTGGAGGAACTCGTGCGCACCAGACCCCCTGACGTCAAACCGCCCCATGTGTGACACGTCGAACACACCGGCAGAGTTGCGGACTGCGCGATGTTCGTCGACGATCGAGGCGAACTGAACAGGTAGTTGCCAGCCACCGAAATCGACAAACCGAGCGTCGATGCTGCTGTGCCGCTCAAAGAGCGGCGTACGAAGAAGTTCGCTCACGGCGAGCGAATCGTACGCGAGCTAACGGAGGCGCACCTCGGTGACAGGCGCCGCCGACGCGCTCAGCATTATTCCTTGACGCGCAGGAACGATCGAACCACGAGAACCACGGTTGTAATCTCGAAACTGTCGCTGCCACGACTCGGCTCACGTTCACGTCGGGCCCCACTCGGACGCGGGGTTGACCGCTCCGTCCGCTCGGTTCGTTCGCCTCGCTCGCGTGTGGCGCGTTCCCGTCGGAAGCGAGCGTCGAAGCCTGTCGCGATAACGGTGACTCGAATCTCGTCGCCGACAGCTTCGTCGATAACCGCGCCGAAGATCACGTTGGCATTCCTGTCCGCGGCACCTGTGACTACCTCAGCAGCCTCATTCACCTCGAAGAGTCCGATCTCCGAGCCACCCGTAATGTTGAGCAGGATTCCCGTCGCGCCTTCGACCGACGCTTCAAGCAGTGGCGAGGATACGGCTGCGCGAGCTGCCTCAGCTGCTCGATTCTCGCCGGACGCCGTTCCGATACCCATCAAGGCTGACCCCGCGTCTCGCATGATCGTCCTCACATCTGCGAAGTCGAGGTTGACCATGCCTGGCACCGTGATCAGGTCAGTGATCCCCTGTACGCCCTGACGCAGAATGTCATCAGCCATCCGGAAGGCGTCGATGATCGACGTCTGCTTCTGCACCACAGAAAGCAACCGATCGTTCGGGATGATGATCAACGTGTCGACGTTGTCCTGAAGATTTCGAACACCCTGCTCTGCTTGATCCGAACGTCGCTGACCCTCGAATGCAAACGGCTTGGTGACAACACCGACCGTCAGTGCCTCAAGTTCACGCGAGATGTTCGCGATCACGGGCGCGGCACCCGTGCCCGTTCCGCCACCCTCACCCGCGGTAACGAAAACCATGTCAGCGCCCTTGAGCGCCTCCTTGAGTTCGTCGCGCGTCTCCATAGCGGCCTGGTAGCCAACCTCAGGATCGGCACCTGCCCCCAGTCCACGTGTCGCCTTCGCACCGATGTGGAGTTTCACATCCGCGTCACACATCAATAGCGCTTGAGCGTCGGTGTTCACCGCGATGAACTCCACGCCCTGAAGCCCGGCATCAACCATCCGGTTCACGGCGTTCGTGCCTCCTCCACCGACACCAACAACCTTGATGACGGCCAGGTAACTGCCTGCGTGCTCTCTCACGGTCAAGTCCCCTCACCTTGAAGTGCTCTATACCTGAAGCTCAACACGAGCGTCTGCCTTAGACTACGCCCCTTGTTTGAGCATGTCAAATGCCGCGTTTGCAGGGAAAACGTAGCCTAAACCCTAACCCTAAGTCTACGACTTGAGTGTTTGCTGTTGCTGCCTAGCCGGCAACTGGGCGCTCTGGCACGCTCACATCGAGGTAGTTGAGTTTCTGGGCGTCGCCGGGGGCGAGGCTCCGAAGCACCTGCGCAGCGACCGCCAACTTGAGTCGCAACGACTCCGCTTCTCCAAGCCGAAGTTCGACGCGCTCCTTCACACCGACCACCAGAAATAGATCGTCGACGCTTCCGCGAGCCGAGATCACCCGCAGTGGAAACGGCTCCGGAAGTCGTCCCAGTGCTCGCGCCGCAGCAAGCCCTGTCGAGCTGACGAGTACGTCGCCTGGCTGGTATGCCGCTCCGTCTGGTATCCAGACGCGCGGAAGATCGCGGGCTTCACTCGCCTTGATTGTCTCAAGCACCTGCCCACGCCTAGAAACGACCCAGGCTGATTTCCCCGATCGCACAACTGCTACCGGCTCGTGCAAGACCACTCGCACCCTCAACGTGCCGGGGAAGTCCCGATCGACGTCCACGGCGAGAACCTGCGGTACTTGCTTCGAAAGCGTCAGAACTTCCTGCTTGCTTAACGACGCGAGATTCTCACCTGCAAGCGAGCCGAGAGCGCTCTCCACGGCACGACTGACCTCTGCCGGCGCGCCGGTGACCTCAACGTTGCGCACCGCAAACGTGCCCGTCCAGTCGACGACTCCATACGCAAGCAGTGCGAACGCGGTCGTCAATACTGCGACGCCGATGAGCCGAAACCTGTCGTTTCTCCACGCCAACGTGCCGACACGCTGTTGCGCGACATCGCCATCCGCTGGGACCGCTGCCTCCATTGTCTCAACGTTCGGCCTTTCCCCGGCCGCTCCTGCGATCACTCAGAGTTCTACGTCCAACCGCTCATTCGGCCGCCGTGCACATACCCGTTGGTGCCCCTGATGTCTTCGGCTAACCCAGAATGTCGTCGGGGGGCCAGGATCCACCTTGGCCGCTGCGTGGCCCGAGAAACTGAACCTCCGTTTCGAGGAGCAATCCGTATTGCTCGTAGACACGGCTACGAGCAAGTCGAATCAACTCGAGTGCGTCCTCGGTCGCTGCGTCACCCATGTTCTCGATGAAGTTCGCGTGCTTGGGCGAGATCTGAGCACCACCGTGCGTGTGGCCCCGCAGGCCGACGGCTTCGACGGCCTGACCCGCACCGAGCTCGGGCAGCGGGTTCTTGAAGACACTTCCGAACGTACGACGATTGGTCGGCTGCGCCGCCTTGCGCTGGCTCTGCATCTCGGCGATCACGGCCCGTATGTCGTCGCCGCCCGTGGGCGAGAGCCGAATCTCGGCCTTCACAACGACTTTGCCGTGGGTGAGATTCGATCGTCGATACTCAAGCCCGAGCTGCACCGAATCTCGCCACTCGGCCGCCAGAGCGTCGACGACCAGCGCTCGATCCAATACGTTGACCATCTCACCGCCGTAGGCGCCGGCGTTCATCCATACCCCTCCGCCAACGGTTCCGGGAATCGCGCACGCAAACTCGAAGCCGCCCAGTTCTGCGGCACGCGCTCGATGCAGGCAGACGGCGAGGGATGCACCGCCTCCTGCTCGCAGTACATGCCCGCCGACTGAGACATTCGCCAACTCGCCAACGAGTCGGACAACCACGCCGGGAAATCCTTCGTCGGCAACCAGAAGATTCGACCCCAGGCCGATCACTGCAAATGGAAGATCCTCGTCCGTCGCAAGGCGTAGGGCGTCCTGAACCTCGTCGATCGATGCAACCTCGGCAAAGTATCTGGCTGCGCCGCCCGTGCCCATGGTGGTCATCTGGCCAAGCGGGACGTTCTCGTTCACGCTAGCTCCCTCGCAACGAGAGGAATCAACGTATTGACATCGCCGGCACCTAGCGTCAGAAGAACGTCGCCTGGACGCAACCAGGAGGAGACGATGGGAGCCGCGTCCGCCAGTTGAGGTGCAAAGCCGATGCGCACGCCTTGGCGCCGGTCGCTGATTGCGTCAACGACGAGTTTCGCGCTCACCCCCTGCCTAGGCCGTTCTCTCGCCGCGTAGATGCCTACGACGCACACCGCATCGGCCAGTGCCAACGCGGCTCCGAACTCACAAGCGAGATGCTCGGTTCGACTGAACAGGTGCGGCTGGAACACCGCAATCACGCGGCCCGCGGCGGTGAGTGATCGAGCCGCACGCAGCGTGGCCGTGACTTCGGTCGGATGGTGAGCGTAGTCGTCGTACAGCAGGACGCCACCGACCTCGCCGTGCGCCTCGAGGCGTCGAGCAACGCCTGTGAAGTCGGGAAGCACTTGCTCAATCGCCCTTTGCTCGAAACCTGCATGAACAAGCGCGGCGATCGCACACGCAGCGTTTACGCGATTGTGGTCACCGGGGACGGAAAGATCGACGACCTCGGCGGCATCAACGTCGTCGCCGCGAACGATCTTCGCTCCCGACGCACCGTCTGAAAGCCACCTGTCGAAGAGAGCGGAGACCTCACTACGCGATGCGAACGTCGTGTGGTGATCGTGGTCGATGTTGGTGATGACGGCAATTGTTGGCGACAACGCCAGCAAGGAACCATCACTCTCGTCTCCTTCCGCGACTGTCCATCCTCGACCGGCACGTGCGTTGGTTCCCAGCTGCGGCACTCCGCCGCCGATCATGAACGTCGGGTCATCACCGAGCCGGTCGAGGCAGAAGGCGATCATCGACGCTGTTGTCGTCTTACCGTGTGCCCCGGCGACGACGATTGAGGGAGACTCACCGATGAGTTGAGCGAGCAACGTCGCCCTCTGCAGGACGAGCCGGCCCTCTAGCTCCGGATTGTCGGACGCAATGGCGGACGAGGCGACGATCTCAAACCCTTCCGGGACGTTCTCGGCCGCATGCCCGATCGTCACGGCGATCCCGCTCGCCACGAGTCGCTCGGTAGTCGCGCTCATCGCGCTGTCCGAGCCAGCGACTTCGGCTCCGCGAGCCTTGGCAACAAGGGCAAGCCCGCTCATGCCAACGCCACCGATACCGACGAGCCAGAGCTTTCTATTTTCCAACGCTGCCAAGCAGGATCAACCCCTCGGCAACATCGTCGGCCGCATCTGGGCGTGCGAGCTCGAGCATCGCCGCTCCCATATTTCTCAATCGCTCCTTTTCGGCGAGCAGTCGAGCAACCTGCTCGCCGAGTTGAAGCTCGCGCTCGCGCACAACGTGAGCGGCACCGCCCTCGACGAAGTGAACAGCGTTCTTGTACTGGTGATCCGCGGTTGCGTGCGGGTACGGAACCAGAAGCGCGGGAACACCCGCGGCCGCGATCTCCCAGACAACCCCGCCGCTACGCGAGACAACCAGGTCGCACGCGCGTAACGCTGCTCCAAACTCGTCGGTAAACGCAATCAGCCGATAGTCGGCGCGCTCGAGCAAAGGAGCGAGCTCGGCATAGTCGCGCTCACCACACAGATGGAGCACAGAGGGTCCGCCGCGGCCGAACGCGTCGACGACCGCACGATTCAGCGCTCTCGCGCCAAGACTTCCGCCGACTATCAGCACGACATCGCCCTCTTCGGGCAGGCCGAAACGCCGACGCGCCTCGCCGCGGTCTAGCGACGCAACTGAACGCTGTGGAATCGGACGCCCGACCACTCGATACTTGCTTCCGGCTCTACCGGCAACCGGATAGGCAAGAAACCCTGCCTGTGCGAATGGTGCGGCAAGCCGGTTGGCGAGACCAAGATGAGCGTCCGCTTCGGTGAACGCGGCAGGAATGCCTAGCATCCGCGCGGCCATGACCACCGGCCCCCCCACATAGCCACCACCTCCCATCACGACGCCCGGCCGTGTGGCGCGCAGAATGCGGGCCGCCTTGACAGGGGCCTGTACTGCTCCACCTAGTGCCCGAACAGCCGACCACGAGGGTCGACGAGGAAGCCCGGACGTGTGGAGAGCATGGAACTCATAGCCCGCCTCAGCCACGAGGCGCGCCTCAATGCGCTCAGGCGACCCCGCGAACTGCACGTGCACGTCGCGGCGCTTTAGAGACTCTGCGACGGCCAGAGCGGGCAGCACGTGACCCGCCGTTCCTCCGGCTGCGATCAGGCAACGCAGTACTCGCTTGTCGGACATCGCTCCGTGCGATGTTAAGGATGACACCTACCGCTACGAGCGTCGACAACAGATTTGAGCCTCCAAACGAGATGAATGGCAACGGCACACCTGTGAGCGGGGCAAGACCCAACACGGCCGAAAGATTGAGGGTGGCAGTCGTCAGAACAAGCGTTGTGAAGCCCACTGCGACGCGCTTTCCGAAAGGATCTGTGCAACGCAGAGCGATCGTGTACCCCGCCCAGCCAAAGACCGCGTACAGCGAGATGGTCGCGATGCTTCCGACGAGTCCAAGCTCCTCGGCTATCACGGCGAAGATCATGTCGGTGGTCGCCTCGGGTAGATAGTGAACCTTCTGCACGCTCTCGCCGATACCGCGACCGAACCAACCGCCCGAGCCGACAGCGACAAGGGCCTGAACTGACTGGAATCCCGCCCCTTCGGGATCCGCCCACGGATCGAGGAAGCTAAAGAAACGCTCGCGCCGGTATGGCTCGAGCCATACCGCAGCGAACACGAGGCCGCCGGCCACCGCACCGACCTTGGCGAGAACTCGGGCGGGAGTACCAGACACGAGCAGCAGCGCCGCCACGATCGCGAGGATCGCAAGTGTCGTTCCGAGGTCGGGCTCGATGAAGATCAGGGCAACGAAAGCGCCAACCACCCAGCCGATCGGCTTCATGAGCTCGCGGGCTGTCCGCGGCGCTGGATGCCTCGTGAGGTAGAGCGCAATCCATAGGACGAGCGCGATCTTTGCGAGCTCAGATGGCTGAAGCCCGAACGAGCCCCAGCTGAACCATCGTCGGGCTCCGTTGATCGGGTCTGCAATCAGCAAGACGGCGACCAGCAGTGCGGCAGACCCGATCAACAGTGGGCCCACTAGATGGCGCAAGCGGTCGTAGCGCGTGCGCGCCAGAATCCACATCAGCACAAGTCCAATCCCAACGTACATTCCCTGGCGTCGCAGGAACGCGTACTCATCTCCACTCGCCAACGCCGTTCGCACGGATGTTGCGCTGAACACCATCACGAGACCGAGGGCAACAAGCGCCAACGTGCTCAACGCGAGGGCGGCATAGGCGATCTGAACTCGATCGGCAGGCGCCCGCTTCGTGTCCCGCGCGCCCCGAACGCCGGCGCCTACTCGAGCGATCATGCCACTCAAAGCTCACTCACAATCTGGCGAAATACATCGCCGCGATGCTCGTAGTCTCGGAACTGGTCAAAACTCGCGCAAGCCGGCGCTAGTAGTACGACCTCGTCCCGAAGCGCATCGCTCGCTGCGGCCGCGACAGCAATCTCGAGATTCCCCAGACAGACGTACGGGACGCTTTCCCGCTCGAGTGCCGCCGCGATCGCCGGCGCGGCCTCGCCGATGAGATACGCGCGACGCACAGAGCTCGCCCGAGCAGCCCGAGCCAGGCGCTCGAATGAGGATCCCTTCTGCGAGCCGCCAAGAATCACACGCGCTCGCGGAAACGCCTCGAGCGCCCGCTCCGCTGCCTCGGGGTTTGTGGCCTTGGAATCGTTGATGTAGCGGACACCGTTGAGCGCACCGACGGCCTCCAGGCGGTGCGGAAGCCCGGGAAACGATGCTAGGGCTGCACCGATCGCGTTGTCCGGCACCCCCATTGCGCGGGCGGCCAG
>JAUXJK010000040.1 GCA_030624785.1 Actinomycetes bacterium | reverse complement strand
CGCAGATCGCGCGTGGAGCGCTCGCGGCCGCCTCGCTCGATCCGCGGCTGCTCAAAGACTTCCCCATCCGCAACGACGCGATTCTTTCCGCCCCGCTTGGCCTCATAGAGCGCCGCGTCTGCCGCCCCGATGAGCTCGTCGATGCTTCCTCTGCCCAGGCATATCGAGGCAACGCCAGCGGAGATCGTTGGGAGCACGTCGCGCGTCGCGTCAGCGAGAGCCCGCCTGACGCGCTCGGCAACCCCAACCGCTACATCGAGCGACTCCGGCACCACGATTGCGAACTCCTCGCCGCCGACCCGAAACGCCTCTTCACCAGCACGCAGAGCGCGCAAGGTCACTCGCGCGACCTGCCGGAGCACGCGGTCTCCTGTCGGGTGTCCCTGCGTATCGTTGATCCGTTTGAAGTTGTCGATGTCGAACGCGACGAGCGAGAGGCTCGAGTCGGCAGCTTGCCCCGCATCCCGAGTCGAGCTGAGGAGTTCGCGAAACGCGCGCTTGTTGGGCAACCCTGTCAATGCGTCGCGCCGGGCCTCCTCGGCGCTTTCGGCGAGTCGTCGCAGGGTGGAAAGTGTCGAGCTCGCAAGATCAGCGACAGTGGTGATCACGGTCCGCTCGGGTGGAAGCGCGTCCTCGCCTGCGACGACGAGCACGCCGAGTCGCTCGTCCCGACATGCCAGAGGAATCGCGACGACAGAACGGCTCGCTACGCCGATGGATGCAAGCTGGTGGCTGTCAACTCGCGTCGCCGGCGTAGGCCGATCGGCCCTCGCGGCGCGACGCGGAAGTGCGAGCTGGCTGTTCCAGGCCTCGCGGCGACCGTCGCCCGCGTGCGCTGCCAAACGCAACTCGCCCTCGGGCGCGCCACCAAGAAGGTAGACCGCAACCGCGCTCGTTCCCGCAAGCTGGCACAGCTCGTGTGCGACAGCGCAGCACGCTCCCGCCTCGTCCGTCGCCCGCGCCAGCGCCTGCGCGACGCGCACCACGAGACCCGCGCGGGCGAGCTCAGATCTCGCGACGGCACGGCTAGTTGGATCCGGCTTGCGGACCGCGGATGAACGCATTGGGCGTTGCAGTTGTTGTGTCCTTCGTCGCCCCCGGGGAGGGCGAGCGCAATCCCACGCAGCCTGGCACCATCCGGACGCGTCGGCTATCCCTCTCAGGAGGGCTTCGCTAACTAGATCGCGTGGAGGGCGTCCACGATTTCAACCGCTGGGTGCCTACATGCCCATCGAGTGAAAACCAGCGTCGACGTAGAGCGTCGTCGCCGTGACGTTGCGTGCCTCGTCGGAGAGAAGATACGCGGCGGCACCTGCAACGTCGCCACCGTCGATCTGGCGACGCAGCGGCGCTCGCTGCGCGACGATCTCCTCCATCGCGCCGAAACCCGGAATCGACCGCGCCGCGAGCGTACGCACCGGCCCGGCAGAGATCGCGTTGACGCGGATGTCGTTTTCGCCCAGGTCCCACGCGAGATAGCGGACAGACGCATCAAGCGCCGCCTTGGCGACGCCCATAACGTTGTAGCGAGGAACAGCTCGCTCGCCGCCGAGGTACGTCATCGTCACGATCGAGCCGCCCGCATCGCGCATGAGCGGCTCGGCCGCATGGGCGCAGGCAACGAGCGAGTAGGCACTTACATCCAGCGCGAGCCAGAAGCGATCGCGCGGGGTGTCGGTGAAGCGACCCTCGAGGTCTTCCGCTGCCGCAAATGCGACGGAATGCACGAGAAAGTCGAGTTTGCCGTCGAACGCCTCGCCCACCTCGTCGAACGCGCGGGCGATGTCGGCGTCATCGCGCACATCGCACGACGTGACAAGCGGGCTGTTGACCGACTCCGCGAGGTCGCGCACGCCCTTCTCGATGCGCCCACCTTGATACGTGAAGGCCATCTCGGCGTCCGCCTCGGCGAGCCGGCTGGCAATCGACCAGGCGATCGATCGCTTGTTTGCCACGCCTAGTACGAGGCCTCGCTTGCCGGAAAGAGAACCTGACATCGAGGCGCCATTCTAGGCGCTAGGCGAAGGAGCGTGTTGAGCCGACGCGCATGCTTGCTAGCTTTGGCTGCGTGCGCCTCGCGTTCGTGTTCCTCGCCTGCGCGATAGCGCTCGCCACGTCGGTCCCGGCCTCGGCCGCCTTCTGGCCAGTTGGCACGAACGAGACCGCGTCCTCGTCAGACAGTCGGCCGAGCACCGATCTCTCGCTGCCCGTGCCAGTCAGGCAAGACACCGTTTCTGTCCTCGTACAGCTGAGAGTCGAACCGCTGGCGACACTCGACGGGCCGTCTGCACGTACACGATCTGCTGATCTCGATCTCCGATCGCCACAGGCAAAGCGCAGGTTGAGTGCGGTCGCGCGCGAGCAGGAGCAGGCGCGCGTCCAACTCAGCGAGACCCTGCCCCGTGCGCGCATTACGGCCCGACACAGGATCCTGCTAAACGCTCTGTCCCTCGATCTTCCAACCAACGATCTCGCCCAACTCGAGAAGCTCCCCTGGATCGACGAAGTGTTCCCGAGCCTCATCTACAGACCCCAGGTCGACCGGGGTCGAGGCGTGATCGGAGCTGACGCACTCGAGGCCGCAGTGGGCTCGACAGGAGCTGGTGTGAAGATCGCCATCGTCGACGATGGCATCGACCCGAAGAACCCTCTCTTTAGCCCGAAGGGACTCACATACCCACCCGGCTTTCCGAAGGGCAACAAGAACTACGTCAACCGCAAAGTGATCGTGGCTCGAAGCTTCACGACACCCGATGCAGGGCGAGCCGCGCGACGGCCGCTCGATCGAAGCGTGAGCTTCCACGGAAGCCACGTCGCCGGCATCGCGGCGGGAGCACCAACCGTCGCCGAGGCAGGTGCGGATCATCCTCGTATCGCGCAGATACGCGGAGTCGCGTCCTCCGCCTTCCTCGGCAACTACCGCGTATTCAATGAGCCCTCGCCCGTCGGGAACGTTGCCACGACTTCGCAGATCCTTTCTGCATTCGAAGCCGCGGTCCGCGACGGAATGGACATCATCAACTTCTCCGGCGGCGGCATTGAGATCGATCCCGATCGCGATGCCCTCGTTGAAGCCGTCGCCAACGCGACGAGAGCGGGAGTACTCGTCGTCGTCTCGGCAGGGAACAGCCGGGACGCGCTCGGGGCCGGCACAATCACCTCACCCGCCATTGCACCAGAAGCTCTTACTGTCGGGGCGGTCACCAACGACCGTGTGTTTGCACCCGCTCTCTCGGTCGTTGATGATGCCGCGCCGCCGGAGCTGAGTGGGATCCCGTACTCAACCTCGTTCGGCCTACCGCTGCCCGCTCGGCTCACCGGCGCACCGATACGCCTACTGCCCGTCGAATCGCTCATGGGACTTCGAGGCGAACCCGTTCGCGCTCAGCTCTGCTCGCCGCGTGGAAACCCGAATCACCCGTCCAGCGACCTTCCCGGAGGATCTCTCCTGGGCGCTGTGGCGATCGTCCAACGCGGCGTTTGCAGCATCGCGAGCTAGGTGGAACGAGCACGCCGTGCCGGAGCGATTGGGGTCGCGCTCATCGACAACCGCGCGGGCGAGCCAGCCTCTCTTCCCATCGCAGCGACACTCCCAACCCTGATTCTCTCCGACCTCGACGGTCGCCGTTTGATCGACTACGCGCTGAGCAACGGCGGCGCGCTCGCAGCCCGCCTCGGCCGTGGCCCAGCGGCGCTCGTCCTCGAACGGCAAGGGGTGGTGGCCGCCTTCTCGAGTGTTGGACCAACTGCATTTGGTCACCAGCTGAAACCGGACATCTCGGCGCCGGGCGTGAGCATCCTGTCGGCCGCAAACGCCGCGCAAACCGGCTCGTCATTCGCCACGCTGGCGGGTACGAGCATGGCTGCTCCCCACGTGTCCGGCGCCGCCGCTCTCCTGCTCGAAAAGCACCCCGAATGGGAACCGTGGCAGCTGAAATCGACGCTGATGTCCACAGCCACCGCGACGTGGAAGGACACCCAGCGTCTCGTCCCGGCCCCGCCGACCTTGGGTGGTGCGGGCCTCGTAACGGTTGCCGAGGCGGCGAATCCACTTTTGTTCACGCTCCCAGCAAGCATGTCTCTTGGCGACCTCAAGGTAGGAGCCACACGCGGCGCAACGTCGACGGGCCTCATACAAGTCAGTAACGCAAGTGGCGGCGAGGGAGACTGGACTGTGCAGGCCGAGGTGATAGAGCGGCCGACCGGCGTGTTGGTCGAGGCGACACCCACGCTGACGCTGACAGCTGGCAGTATCACCGAGATCTCGCTCACAATCGCTGCGCCCGCCGGTACACCTAGCGGCGCGGTCGAAGGGCGACTTCGACTTGCTCGTGGCGCAGTCGAGCGCAGCGTGCCCTTCTACGCGTTCGTCACCAATCCGCTGCTTGCGTCGTTGAGCATCACAACACTTCGCGCCCACGGACGTGGATCGACGGCAGACTCAGCCTCCGTGGTCGAGCAGTATCGATTTCCGAGCGCACCGTTCGGCCCTCCTTCCTCACCAGATGCACAACCGATGAACGAAACCGGCGGCGAAACGGTCTTCCGGTTTGATCTGCCTCGAGCAGCGATCAACGCAGGTGTGGCCGTTATCCCTGACGGGCCCGGCGTCAAGGTTGATCCATTCATCCTGTCAGCACCAGACGAGAACGCGGTACTCGGGCTCGCCGCCACGCCGGTGACGGCAAACGGAGTGCTGGCAACGCGCGGGCAACGAGACGGGGCGGCCGCCGTCCTGTTCCCGAAGGCTGGACGCTACTGGGTGGTGGTCGACTCGGGCGTCGACAGCTCCACTCGAAGGAGCCTTGCCGGTTCCTACCGGATCAAGCGGTGGGTGAACGACCTCCAACCGCCCAGGCTCGAGCTGCTGACGAGGCGTCTTGCTCGAGGTCGAGGCACGGTTGTGGTTCGCGCGCTCGATGCCAAGTCGGGCGTCGACCCTCTCACTCTCACGCTTACCTACAGCAACTTCGAGCTCGCGGCATCGCAGTACGACTACGAGACTGGCGTCGCGCTGTTTCGCATTCCGCGGGCGCTCCCTCGGCTTCCTCGCGGTCGTAGCCGAATCGTGATCCGCGCGAGCGATCACCAGGAAGCGAAGAATGTCTATGCAGCTGACGCGGGCCTGTTGAAGAACTCCACGCGGCTCGTCACCCACATCCGAGTCGACGAGTCGAGTCAGCACGTCAGCTGGCTCCTTCCCACAGGCACGCGCTGTGTTCCGGCTGGTGGACGTGTCGACTTCACGGTGAGCGCCGCAGGACCCTCACGAATACGGGCCGTCCGCTTCAAGGCTGGAGGAAAGCCCGTCGGACTCGACCGCAAGGCGCGTTTTGGCGACCTCTTCGAAACCTCCTGGAACGTTCCCGTCGCGGCAAAAGGTCGCGTACGCCTCCTCGCGGAGGCGATCGATCTCGGCGGTCGCAGACAGCAACGCGTGGCCCACGTGCGAATCTGCAAAGCGACTGGATAGACATGCGCGTCTACGCACACGACGTCTACACCTACCCGCTCCCGCCAGGGCACAAGTTTCCGCTGGGGAAGTACCGTCTCGTACGGCAGGGCGCGCAGCGGGTGCCTGAGATGACCGTCGAGACCGCGCGCCCAGCCACCACCGACGAGCTCCTGCTGGCGCACGAGCCAAACTACGTCGCTTCCATGGACGCAGGCGAGATTGCCCGTCGTGACGTGCTTGCCCTCGGCCTACCCTGGTCGCCCGAGCTGATCGAGCGCGCGCGTCGCTCGGTCGGCGCAACGATCATGGCAACGGACGCGGCGCTGAACGACGGCGTGGCAGCAAACCTTGGCGGCGGAACGCACCACGCGTTTCCCCACTCGGGACGCGGCTTCTGTATCTACAACGACGTCGTGGTTGCGATTCGAGCAGCGCAGCAAGCCGGCGCCATTGTGCGCGCGCTTGTCGTCGACCTCGATGTCCATCAGGGTGACGGAACCCATTTCGCGCTGGACGGCGACGACTCGGCATTCACCTTCTCGATCAACGGGTTTGGCAACTATCCATTCCAGCGCGTACCCGGAGACCTCGAGTCTGACCTTCCGAACGGGACGGGCGACGCCGCCTACCTCGCCGAACTCGAACGTCTCCTGCCGTTGGCGATCGAGCGCTCGCAGCCGGATATCTGTTATTTCCTCGCTGGCGCCGACCCGTACGAGCACGACCGTCTGGGCCGACTTTCCCTCACAAAGAAGGGGCTTGCGCGACGTGACGAGATCGTGCGCTCGGCCCTGATCGACTCGCGTGTGCCCGTCGTCGTCGCACTCGCTGGCGGGTATGCCGAGCCCATCGAAGACACTGTCGCGATCAATCTCGCAACGTTGGGACACTTTGCGCAGGCCTAGACCATGCCGCTAGCTCGCGGCGGGCGCCCCGCTCTTGTGCAGCGCTGAACGCTTACCATCTTGCAGATGTCAACTACAGCCAACAAGCGAGTAGCCATCGTCACCGGTGCTTCGAGCGGCTTCGGCGCCGCGGTCGCGCGAAAGCTGGCGCGGGAGGATTGGCACTGCGTGCTCGTCGCGCGCCGACGTGATCGCCTCGAAGAGGTCGCAGCCGAGACCGGCGGAGAGATCGAGGTGTGCGACGTCAGCGAGCGCGACGACGTCTTCGCAATGGCCGAACGCATTGCGACCCGCCACGACGCGGTCCACCTCCTCGTAAACAACGCCGGCATGCCCGGGCGCGGTGGATTCCTCGAAATCGAGCCGGAACGCATCGAACAGGTCATGAACACCAACTACCTGGGAAACGTGTGGGTCCTCCTCGCCCTCGTACCGCTCCTCGAAGCAGGGGCTCCGTCGCACGTGGTTAGCATCGCCTCTGTTGCCAGTGTTCTGGCGGGCGGCGCGGGTGGCCCCTACACCGCCTCCAAACATGCCCAGATCGTCTTCTCGAGGTCGATGGCGTCAGAGTTGGCGCCCAAAGGCATTCGCGTGCACGCAGTGAAGCCCGGTTTCGCTGAAACGGAGGGCTTCCCACAGGACCGATTCCAGAACGATCCGATCGGACGGCGCTTGGTCCTGAGCGAAGACGACGTGGCAGATTCGATCCTCCGAATCGTTCGCCGAAACCGTCGCGAGATGTTCGTGCCGAAGTTCTACGCGCCGGCCGGCATGCTCTACGGAGTGATGCCCGTCACGTTCGCTCGTGTCCTGGGCTGGTTTTCGCGTCGACGCGAGAAGGCCTACCGGGAAGAGTCGGCATGAACAACGCAGGTCGCCGCCAACAGATCTTCTCGTCACTCTCCACCGCTGAGGACACCGAGGAAGCCGCCTACGCGCTCGCGGCCGACCTTCGCGCCAATCTTGGCCCGAACCCGGATCTCGCGTTTCTCTTCCTGACGCCCGACCACCTGGAACGCACCGCGGCAGCGGCGGCAATCCTGCAGGAAGAGATCGGGATGCGCCATCTGCTCGGCTGTGTGTCTCAAGGCGTCATCGGCGGCGACCGAGAGCTCGAGCGTGGCCCCGCAATCTCGGCATGGGCAGCGCACCTTCCTGGAACCCAGCTCGATATGTTCCACGCGACGAGCGCACCAGACGGTGGTATCGACCCGGATGGCGTCCCTGACCTGTCAGGTGCCGAGCTTGCGTTCATGCTTGCTGATCCATTCGCCTTCCCGGCTGATGGGCTACTTCAGCTCCTGAACGACGAGCACCCGGGAGTCCCGATCGTTGGAGGGCTCGCAACGGGTGCCGGACGCCCAGAGACCCAGGCGTTGATCCTCGACGACGACGTGAAGCACGAGGGAGCAGTTGGCGTCGCCCTCAGAAACGTCACCGTCGCGGTCGCCGTCTCCCAGGGGTGCGCGCCGATCGGTCGTGAGGCCGTGATCACTGACGCGGAGAGCAACCTGATCAAGGAGCTCGCGGGAGAGCGAGCGCTCGACCGCCTACAAGACGAGTTCGGCTCACTCAACGAGCGTGAGCAGAAGCTGGCGTCTCAGGGCATCCTTGCCGGCCTCGTCATCGACGAGAACAAGCCCGACTACGAGCGGGGCGACTTTCTCATGCGCGGAGTGCTCGGTGTCGACCAGGACAGCGGCTCGATCGCGGTTGGCGAAACGGTGCGCATCGGTCAGACGATCCGCTTCCACGTGAGAGACGCAATGACCGCAAGCGACGACCTGGAAGCGGTGATCTCACAGATAACGCAAGACGGTCGGGCCGTCAGCGGCGCGGTGTTGTTCACGTGCAACGGTCGCGGTCGCAACATGTTTGGTGTACCCGACCACGATGCCGGCGCGATCTCGGGCGCGCTCGCCGTCGACGCCTTGGCGGGCATGTTCTGCGGCGGCGAAATCGGTCCCGTCGGCTCGAAAAACTTCCTCCATGGTTTCACGGCAACCACCGCGATCTTTCTCGAACCGACCGCCTAGAGTCGCGCTGCGATCCCGCTCAAGCGCCAGCGAACTGCGGGCACCGATGCGAAAACGGGCTCGGCGCCCGCAGAGCCCCGCAGAACCAGACTATGCTCACGGCTGCGGGGAGTGCATGTCGCGGATGGTGCGGCCGCAGGCACCGTCTGCGCGCGCTCCCCGCATTTCTTTCTTCGTAGTTCCTAGTATCGGTACTCATCCGGCTTGTAGGGCCCGTTCACGTCGACGCCGATGTAGCGCGCCTGCTCGTCACTCAGCTCGGAGAGCTCTACGTCGAGCTTCTCAAGCTGAAGCCGTGCCACCTTCTCGTCGAGATGCTTCGGCAGAACGTACACACCGACTGGATACTCCTCGGTCTTCTGAAAGAGCTCCACCTGCGCAATCACCTGGTTGGCGAACGACGAGCTCATGACGTAGGACGGGTGCCCGGTGCCGCAGCCGAGATTGACGAGACGGCCTTCGGCCAGCAGCGTGATCCGTTTGCCGTCAGGGAAGACGATGTGATCGACCTGAGGCTTGATGTTCTGCCAGTCGTAGTCACGTAGTGAAGCGATATCGATTTCATTGTCGAAGTGCCCGATGTTGCACACGATCGCTTCGTTCTTCATCGCGATCATGTGGTCGTGAACGATGACGTCACGATTGCCCGTCGCAGTGACAAAGATGTCGGCCTTGTCGGCTGCGTGTTCCATTGTTACGACGCGGTAGCCCTCCATCGCCGCCTGCAGCGCACAGATCGGATCGACCTCAGTGACCCAAACCTGCGCTGACAGAGCCCGAAGCGCCTGCGCGCAGCCCTTGCCGACGTCGCCGTAGCCACATACAACCGCGATCTTCCCCGCGATCATCACGTCGGTCGCGCGCTTGATCGCGTCGATCAGCGATTCACGGCAGCCGTACAGGTTGTCGAACTTGCTCTTCGTGACAGAGTCGTTGACGTTGATGGCCGGGAAGAGCAGCGAACCTTCCTTGGCCATCTCGGCGAGTCGCTTGACACCCGTCGTTGTCTCCTCGGTCACGCCCTTGATCTGAGCCGCGCGCGTTGAGTACCAGGTCGGATCGCTCGCGAGCTGCGCCTTGATCGACGCGAAGAGATACTCCTCCTCCTCGCTCGAAGGATTGTCGAGGACGGACGGATCACTCTCGGCCTGCGGGCCGAGGTGGAGCAGCAGTGTTGCGTCACCACCGTCGTCGAGGATCATGTTCGCATACTGGCCATCGGGCCATTCGAAGAGGCGGTTCGTGTAGTCCCAGTAGTCCTCGAGCGTCTCGCCCTTCACAGCGAACACCGGCGTGCCACCCACAGCGATCGCCGCGGCGGCGTGATCTTGGGTCGAGAAGATGTTGCACGACGCCCAACGCACCTCGGCGCCGAGGGCTTGAAGCGTCTCGATCAGAACGGCGGTCTGGATCGTCATGTGAAGCGACCCAGCGATCCTCGCGCCGGCAAGCGGCTTAGAGCTGGCGTGCTCCTTGCGGATTGCCATCAGGCCAGGCATCTCGGTCTCGGCGATGCTCATTTCGGTGCGACCCCAGTCGGCCAGACCGAGGTCAGCGACGACGTAGTCAGCAGTGTTGTGCTCGATTGACGTGGCGCTCATCTCGCGCCCTCCTTCTCTTCAGGAAGTTCGCGAGCACCGTTATTGCAGACCAGCCGAAGCTGGAGCTTCGAGCCTGGCGGGTTCGTATCTCCCCGTCGCAGCGCTCCTCGAGGCTTGCAAGAACTATAGCCCGAGGTTTTTTGAGCCCACATCACCCCTGCGGAGGGTAATTAACGGTTCCTGACAACTATGGGCATTTGCGCTCACCCGCGCTAGCTTGGAGGTATGAAGATTCGAGCCGTCGCGCTCGTGGTCGTGCTCGCCGCGAGCGCGTGCAGTGGAGACACCGCGTCGAGCGACGCGGAGCAATCCGCCGCAGCCCCTCCAGACTCATCCGCAACACAGCTGCCCCCCGTGCAGAGCTCTGCCGATCGGGCCGCACCGACCCAAGAGACGGACTCGGTCTACGCCCAGTTTGGCCCAAGACCTGGGATCAGGTCGGGACCACTCGAGGCAGCGACCGTTGCCGAACTCGACGCGCT
>JAUXJK010000236.1 GCA_030624785.1 Actinomycetes bacterium | reverse complement strand
GAAGGGGAAGCTCTTCCCGAAGGCGCACCGCCTTCGGCTCCGGCCGCGGCGGCACCGAGCGTGCCTGCGCCGCCGGCGAGCGAACCCGTGGCCGCGCCGGCTGGTCCAGCCGCCTCGGCCGCTGGCGCGACCGCGGCGATCGCCGCTCCGGCAGTCGCAGTGACGCCTGCAGCACCAGTTGGGGGTCGCGTGAAGGCTTCACCGTTGGCCAAGCGGATGGCCAAGGAGCGCGGGATCGATCTGGCAGCTGTCGAGGGCACGGGGCCGGAGGGCCGCATCGTCGCCGAGGACGTTGAGCGTGCCGCGGCCGGTGAAGCGCCAGGCGTGACGCCTGCCTTCAGCGTGCCGAGCGTCGCTCCCGGAGCCGAAGCCCCAGCAGTACAAACGGTCGAGTTCACCGCGATGCGTCGAACGATCGCCAGGCGCATGTCGGAGGCGTGGCAGGCACCGCACTTCCAGGTCTCGCTAACAGCGGACGTTGGGCGCATGATCGACCTCCGCAAGCGTCTGGTCGATGCGACGCCTGAAGGCGGCGTGAGGCCGACCTACTCCGACGTCATTACAAGGCTCGTTGCGGTCGGACTGACGCGACACCCTGCGCTGAATGCACATTTCGCCGGTGATGCCGTGCATCAGTACACGCCCGCGAACATCGGCATCGCAATCGCCGTTGAAGGAGGGCTCGTCGTACCCGTGATTCCGGCCTGTGAGCGACGAGCGGTTACTGCGATCGCTGCGGCGCGAGCAGATCTTGTCGAGCGCTCCCGTACTGGGAAGCTGCGTGCAGAAGACTTCGAGGGCGGCACCTTCACGATCTCGAACCTCGGCATGTACGGCATCGAGCGGTTCACGGCATTGATCAACCCGCCACAGGTGGCGATCCTGGCAGTTGGCTCGATCGAGGAGCGCGTTGTTGTTGACGACGGCGAGATGGTCGTGCGACCGCGCATGGAGATGACCCTGTCCTGCGACCACCGGGCTGTCGACGGGGCTCAGGGCGCGGAGTTCCTTCGCACGGTCAAGCAACTCGTCGAAGAACCAGGTCTCGCCCTGTAGCTTCAGGGCAAGGATCGCTTGTGCTTGCGTTCGGCCGGTAGGATCGCCGACGCAACGAATCTACGAACAAGGGGAGCGCACATGGATTGCGACGTCGCGGTTCTTGGCGGGGGTCCAGCGGGCTATAGCGCAGCGATACGCGCCGCACAACTTGGCGCCAAGGTGGTCTGCGTGGAGAAGGAAGACGAGCTCGGGGGTACCTGCCTGCGAGTTGGGTGCATTCCGACAAAAGCCTGGGTCGAGACCGCTCACGGGTTGAAGCTCGCACGAAAGACTCTCGGGAAGCTTGGCGTTACGGTGAGCGAGCCTGAGCTCGACTTCGACGCAGCCAACGCCTGGAAGGCAGGGATCGTCACACAGCTCACGCAGGGTGTCGCGGGCCTCTTCAAGGCGAACGGCGTGGAGTGGGTGAGGGGTACCGGGCGCTTCAGTGGACCCAACTCGATCGCTGTTGAAGGGGCGGAAGACATTCAGTTCAAGTCTGCGATCGTGGCGACCGGCTCCCAGCCGCTGACTCCGCCGATCGAAGGCATTGAATCGAGCAGGTGCGTCGACTCGACGGGATTGCTCGCGTCGACCGAGGTGCCTGATCGCCTTGTGATTCTTGGCGGCGGCATCATCGGCTGCGAGTTCGCCTCGATCTTCGGTCATTTCGGCTCGGAGGTCACGATCATCGAGATGCTTCCGCGACTCATCCCTCAGGAAGATGATGACGCTGCGACCGAGCTCAAGAAGCAGCTCGAGAGCCGAGGCGTGAGCGTGCAGCTCGAGGCGCGCTGCGACCGTGTCGAAGACACGGGGTCGGCCCTGCGCGTCACGTACAACGGTGACCAGACTGTCGAGTGCGATCTGATGCTTGTAGCGACGGGGCGTGGCCCAGTCGTCGAAGGCATCGGCCTCGAGGCGGCAGGGGTCACGTTTGACGTTCGGGCCGGTGTCACGGCCGACGAGCGGCGGCGGACGAGCGTTCCCAACATCTATGCGGTCGGCGACTGTGCCGGCTACTGGCAGCTCGCGCACACGGCATTTCGCGAGGGAGAGGTAGCGGCTGAAAATGCGACTGGCCACGATGCGGTTGTTGACAATCGAGCCATTCCGCGGCCGATCTATACGGATCCGGAGATCGCTGGCGTTGGGCTGACCGAGGCAGAGGCACGGGAGAAGTACGGGGAGGACGTCCTCGTCGGAAAGTTCCCGTTTGCGGCAAACGGCCGAGCGCTCATGCAGGACGAAAGCGGAGGTTGGGTCAAGTCGATCCACGAAGGTCGCTACGGAGAGCTACTAGGATTGGTCATGGTTGGTCCCCACGTAACCGACCTGATCGAAGCTGGCGTCGTTGCCATTGACGCCGAGGCGACAGTCGAGACAGTTGCTGATGGAATGACCGCTCACCCAACACTCTCGGAGGCAATCAAGGAAGCTGGGCTCGTAGCTCTTGGACGGGCCATCCACTTCCCGAACCGCAAGCGCCGCTAGCGAACCGTCACAGTTCGGAGGGATATCGGATGCAGATAAAGCGCACGCGAAACGCACTCGTAGGATCACTCGTCATCGCCATAGCGCGTCGCGCTGTCAGAAGACGCTTCGGAGGCGGCAGCAGTGGGCCCGCGTGGCCGTTTTTTATCTTCGGTGTGATGGCGGTGTTGGGCGTCGTCGTGTGGCGTCGACGCAACGCGTGTCCTGCCGTTGGAGCGGACGAGCTCTCAACGCGCTGAACGGGCGTCGCCTTTCGCGACGCCCCGCGACCTAGGCTGTCGGCAATTCTGACAACGCGCGTCGCGGCGTCCCCGCGTGGAACTACAATCGCGCCGTGGCTGCACCGTTCGTTCATCTCCATGTTCACTCCGAGTACTCGATTCTCGACGGTGCATGTCGAATCAAAGATCTGGTTTCCCGTGCCGTGGAGCTGGAGATGCCGGCGGTCGGGCTCACCGACCACGGGTCACTCGCTGGTGCGATCGACCTGTATCGGCGTGCGAACAAGGCTGGCGTCAAGCCCGTCATTGGCTGCGAGGTCTACGTCTGCGACGATCGTCGCGCGCATACGAAGGGCTATGCCCACCTCACGTTGCTAGCAGCGACCAACGAGGGCTATTCGAACCTCATCAAGCTCTCGTCTCTCGGGTATCTGCAGGGCTACTACTACAAGCCCCGAGTCGACTGGGAGCTTCTCGACCAGCACTCCGCCGGAATCATCGCGCTTTCAGGTTGCCTGAGCGGTCGCGTGTCCAAGGCCCTCGAAGAGGGGGCGAAGGATAGAGCGAGGGACGAGCTCGGACGGCTCGCCGAGATATTTGGCCGCGACTCCACCTATGTCGAGCTCCAGGACGCGGGGCTCGCAATTCAGAAACAGATGGTGCCTCAACTCGTCGAGCTTGCTGGAGAGGTGGGCCTCCCGACGGTCGTTACCGGCGACGTTCACTACCTGCGACATGAGGATGCACAAGCTCACGAAGCGTTGCTTTGCATCCAGTCCGGAGACAGCCTGTCGAATCCGAACCGATGGCGATTCGAGACAGACCAGTTCTTTTTCCATACAGCTGAAGAGATGGCACGAACGTTTGGCCATCTGCCTGATGCCATGGCACGCACGATCGAGATCGCGGACCGCTGCAGCGTCGAGATAGATCTCGATCGGATTCTCCTCCCAGACTTTCCAACGCCCGATGGCCGGGACGCGTTCGAATATCTCAGCGAACTCTGTCACGACGGGCTCAAGCAGCGTTACGAAAAGCAGACACCAGAGATACGGGAACGTCTCGCGTTCGAGCTCAAGACGATTCGCGAGATGGGTTTTGCCGACTACTTCCTGATCGTCGCCGACTTCGTCGCGTTCGCGCGCATCAACGGCATTGGCGTTGGCCCGGGCCGAGGTTCGGCGGCCGGCTCGATCGTCTCCTACGCGCTCCGGATAACTGATATCGACCCGCTTCGATACGGCCTGCTGTTCGAGCGTTTCCTCAATCCAGGTCGCAAGTCGATGCCCGATATCGACATCGACTTCTCCGTCAATGGTCGCGATCGCGTCATCAACTACGTGTCCGAGAAGTACGGGCATGAAAACGTCGCCCAGATCATCACTTTCGGGACCATGGCGGCGAAGGGCGTGATCCGCGACGTCGGCCGTGCGCTCGACATGCCGCTCTCCGAAGTCGACACGATCTGCAAGAAGAT
>JAUXJK010000043.1 GCA_030624785.1 Actinomycetes bacterium | reverse complement strand
GCCTCGTGTTGCTCTGGATCGAACGCCGCGACGCAGTCTTCGATCAGAACGTTGTAGTAGTCGTGGTATGCCGCGTCCCGATACGTCGCCTCTATACATCCGGGCGTCTGCTCGCCGATCACGACGACGGTCTCGATCCCGCTCGAGCGAAGAATCATGTCCAGGTCTGTGTTGCGGAACGCGCTCGAGCGGTGCTTGGTCACGACCGGCTCACAGGGCTCGGGGGCGACCTCTGGCGAGAACTCGGCGCCCCATGTTCCCTGGAGAAAGAAGTCGCTCTGCACGATCAGTCCTTTTGCGCGCAGCCAGGATGGCGAATCGCTTCGCCCATCGGGCAGCGTAATCGTCTCGACGTGAACTACGAGCACGCCGACCTCGCGGGCGACGCCAAGAAACGCCTGGCAACGAGGCAGGATCCCGAGCATCCCGGATATATCGTTGCCGGCCTGCGCCAGCATCCCGTCCGGGTGCATGGCATCGTTCTGCATGTCGATCGAGACGACCGCGCACGCTGCTGGGTCGAGCACCTCTTCAAGGCTCTCTCGGACGAGCTTTCCGAACACCTCGCGCATCGGACCCTCCTCGTGTATCGACCCTGGGATAATGGCAGACCATGGGGCCATCGTGATCGCTGTCGCCGTCGATGTGGGTGGAACGTTCACCGACGTCGTCGCCGTCGAGACAGCGACGGGGCACGGTCATGCGATCAAGGTTCCGACGACACCGGACCGGATCAGCGAGGGCGTAATGACTGGAACGCTCGCTGCTCTCGAGCGTGGCGGCACCTCGCCCGCGAGCGTCGAGCGGTTCGTCCACGGCACAACCGTGGGCACGAACGCAGTCCTCGAGAGACGCGGCGCCAGAGTCGGTCTTCTCACGACCGAGGGCTTCGAGGATGTGCTGGAGATCGGCCGGACCAAGCGTCGCGTTCTCTACGACCTCAATATCGAAACGCAGACGCCTGTGTTTCTCGCGCCGCGCCGCCGCCGCCGCGGTGTTCGAGAGCGCCTGAGTGCGAACGGAACGATCGTCGTCGAACTAGACGAGTCTCACGCCAAAGCCGCGATCGATAATCTCATCGCCCAAGGCGTTGAGGCTGTGGCGATCTGTCTGCTGCACTCCTACCGTAATGACGTCCACGAGCGACGCTTGCGTGAGCTCGTGCTCGAACGGGAGCCGGGGATGCGCGTCTCGATCTCGAGTGAGGTGGACCCTGTTTTCAGGGAATACGAGCGAACCGTCGTCACCTGCTTTGATGCCTACCTGCGTCCGGTGGTCGCCAGCTACCTCGAAGATCTCGCGACCACACTCGCGAGCCACGGCATCGTCTGTCCGCTGCAACTCATGCAGTCACGAGGCGGGATCGCCTCGGCGGAGCGCGGCGCAGCTCGCCCTATCGGCCTGCTTCTCTCAGGACCAGCCGCAGGCGCTGTGGGCGGGAGTCGCGCGGCACTTCGCTCCCGGATCGGCGACGTACTCACCCTTGACGTGGGCGGAACGAGCGCAGATGTTGCACTGGTCGAGGATGGGCAGCCAGTCGTGACGACGGAGGGAGGCATCGAGGGCTTCCCGCTTCGGGTCCCGCTCGTCGACCTCTCGACGATTGGAGCCGGCGGCGGTTCGATCGCATGGCTCGACGATGCAGGTGGGCTACGCGTCGGGCCGCGCTCAGCCGGCGCACATCCGGGACCGATCTGTTACCGAAGAGGAGGAAATGAACCAACGGTGACAGACGCGTTCTGCGTGCTCGGCTACCTCGCCTCAGACGGTCTGGCAGGCGGAGACCTCACTCTCGACCTCGATGCGGCGCGAGCCGCGTTCGATCGGCTGGGCGAAGCGCTCGCGCTCGGGCCAGAGGCGGCGGCCGACGGCGTCGTTCGCGTCGTCACGATGCGAATGGTCGACCAGATCAGGCTCGCTTCAGTTGGACGTGGCTACGACCCACGCACATTCTCGCTTGTCGCGCTCGGCGGCGCGGGGTCGCTATTCGCGGGCGGCGTGGCACGGGAGCTCGGAATTTCGCGCGTCGTCATTCCTCCGGTCCCGGGCGCTCTGTCGGCGCTCGGGCTGCTCGGCGCCCCGGTCGAGCACACGATGACCGAAACCGTGGCAATGAGGGCTGACGCGACCGAGCCCGCGGCGCTCGAGTCGATCTACGGCGCGCTCGAGAATCGCGTGTCCGAGTTGATGGCTTTAGAGGGCGCTCCCGAGGGCGATGTGGTGACTCGGCGCTCGGCGGACGCTCGCTATGTCGGCCAGGGCTCGACGGTCGAAGTCCCGGTCGCTGAGACCATCGACGCCGCCGAACTTGCTGCTTTCGGCAGCGTGTTTCACGCCCAGCACGACCGCGTGCACGGACACTCGCAGCCAGCAAACCCGGTAGAACTACTCAACGCCCGCGTCGTCCAGTCCTGGTACCCAAGCCAGACCGAGTTCGAATCCGCAGTAGCTCCGGTTTCGCCCGGCAGCGAACGTCTTGCATGGTTTGAGGGCGGAGCACGCAGTACCCGTGTTGTCGATCGAGTCGAACTCGACAACGAACAGTCCGGACCGCTCATCGTCCGGCAACCGGATACGACGATCCTCGTCGCGCCTGGCGACGCGATCGGACCAGACGGGTCGGGAAACCTGATCATGAGAGTGTCATGAGTATCGATCCGATCACGCTCGAAGTCATCCGCAACAGGCTCGAGGCCATCGCTGATGAGATGGAGCTGACGCTTCTGCGCACCTCTCACTCGCCGATCGTTCGCGAAGCACTCGACGCGTCGGCAGCACTGTTCGACGCTGAAGGTCGACAGATAGCGCAGGCTGCAGCCGCGCCCATCCATCTCGGAATGCTCGTGCCCGCCGTAGCCGCTCTGCTCGAGCGGTTCCCAGTCGAATCGATGTCCGCGGATGACGTCTATGTGCTCAACGACCCCTTCGCCGGCGGGGCGCATCTGCCCGACCTGGTGATGCTCACGCCGGTTGTCGTCAACGAGGAAATCGTCGCCCTCTCTGTCTGCGTCACGCACCATCAAGAGATCGGCGGCAAGGCACCGGGCTCCACCCCAATGGGAGCGACCGAGATCTTCCAAGAGGGATTGAGAATCCCTCCGCTTGCCCTATATCGGGCTGGTGTGCCCAACCAAACCCTGCTCGACATTCTGGCTGCGAACGTGCGGATCCCTGACAACGTGCTCGGAGATCTCGATGGCCAGCTGGCAGCCTGCGCCATGGGCCGTCGTGGGATGACCGCGCTGATCGAGCGCTACAGTGCTGGAGTTGTGCGGCTCGCGATGGCACGACTGCTCGACCGCTCGGAGGCGCTAACGCGCGTCGCACTCACCGATATTCCCGACGGCACCTACCACTTCGTCGATTGGCTCGACGACGACGGCATCGACGTAGGCAAGCCCGTACGCATCGAGGTCGCAATTACGATCGCGGGCAGCGATCTCACCGTTGATCTCTCCGGCTCGAACTCCCAGGTGCGAGGACCGATCAACTGCACACCCTCGTCGACCCTGGCGGCCGTGTACTACGTCCTGCGAGTCGTCACAGATCCGGAGATTCCAACTAACGCCGGCTGTTTTCGGCCGATTCGAGTGGTGTTGCCGGAACGGTCGGTCGTAAACGCGTCGCCGCCAGCAGCAGTAAACGCACGTGCAGTGGTCGTACGTCGCATCGTTGACGCGATGCTCGGCGCGCTCGCGCCAGCGCTGCCGGCCCGGCTCCCGGCAGCGTCGAGCGGGCATCCGCTCGTGCTCTCGATCGGGGGCGTCGATCCGACGACCGGCACGACGTTCGTAACGTCAGACGTCGGAACCGGCGGGATGGGAGCGCGTCCAACCGCAGATGGCATCGATGCCATCCAGACCGATACATCGAACGCGCAGAACGTGCCGGTCGAGGCGCTCGAACTCGACGCACCGATCAGAGTCGGCTGGTACCGCCTCCGATCCGATTCAGGCGGGGCAGGACGCTGGCGTGGGGGGCTCGGTGTCGAACGCTCGCTCGAAGCGCTTGGCGACGAGCTGCGCGTCTCTCATCGTGGCGAGCGGCACCACAGTGCTCCATGGGGTCTCTGGGGTGGCGGGCCAGGCGCATCGGCGTGGTCGCGCATCTGCCGTGCAAATGGCCAGGAAGAACGTCTGCCGTCAAAGCTCGATCTGACACTTGCGAGCGGCGACCGTCTCGAGACCTGGACGACGGGCGGCGGCGGCTACGGCGATCCGCTCGTGCGAGATCCGCAACTGGTCGTTGAGGATGTACTCGACGGCAAGGTCAGCCTCGGGTCGGCCGCCGAGCTGTATGGAGTCGTCGTCGAGGATGGATACCTAGACGAGCCAGCAACGGCTGCACTGAGAGCGCGGCTTACGAAAGAACGAGATCTCGTGTCATAGGCCAGTCGCCTGCTACACGGCGTTGCTACTCGGACGCAGCGATCAAACAGTTGACGAGTTCACAGCGACACGTGAACGTTCCCTCGAACCGAGACCCACCTCACCAACCTACTGAATGGGAAAGCCCCGTAATTGCGGGGCTTTCCGTTAGCAGGCCTGTAAGCCGGATTCTGTCTTGGGTGACCATCCATCTAGGCCACCGATTGCTCGGCGGCGCGAGCAGCTACCCGGCCCCTGGACGAGCTGCCTCGTAGCGGGGCCTGTTCGCCTTGCACCGAGCGGGGTTTAGCAAGCCGCCATGTCGCCATGACGCTGGTGGGCTCTTACCCCACCTTTTCACCCTTACCACGCCGACCTCTTGCGAGGATCGCGTTCGGCGGTGTGTTTTCTGTGCCACTGTCCGTCGGCTTTCGCCGCCTGGGAGTTGCCCCAGCGCCCTGCCCTGCGGTGTCCGGACTTTCCTCGAACCGCGTGAGCGGCTCGCGGCCACCCGGCCTGCATCACCCATTGTAGTCGCGCTGCCGATCGTGTCGCGAACGGAGAGCTAGGCGGCGCCGAGTTGAGCGACACTTTGTGCGCCAAATGGAGCCGGCTGCAACGTCGACGCGCAGGTGCCACAGACAAGCGCACCATCGTCGGCCCGCCTCACTATCTCGCCCTCGCAGACGAGACACTCCTCACTCGCTCCATCAAGCAGCGCGACGATTGCGTCCTCGAGGGACTCGCTCGCACCACCTGAGCAGCGTTCAATCCGAGTGTTAGCGGTTGCCCGCGTCGCTGAATGGCCGGGGAGTTGGCCGTTCAGACGACGCGGGCTCACCGCACGCCGCTGATGTCCTTGCTCAATACGCAAGGACATCGCAAGCTGATTGCGACCGCGCACGCCCAATGCGGGTCGCCGACTCATAGCCTGCGAAACACGCCCGTTACTTTGCCCAGAATCGAGACATGATCAGCGTAGATCGTTGAATAGTCGGGGTTCTCCGGTTCGAGGCGAATGCGATCGGCGTCGGCAAAGAATCGCTTGACCGTGGCTTCGTCAGCCGCCTCGTCAGCTCCGACCAGCGCCGCGACAATCTCGCCGTTCTCCGCGCTCGACTGCCGCCGCACTACGACGTAGTCGCTATCGAGGATCCCGGCGTCACGCATGCTCTCGCCCTTGATCCGAAGCAAGAACTCGTCATTCTCAGGGCGCGAGAGCGGCTCGGGTACCGCGACGTAATCCTCAATGTTCTCCTCAGCCAGGAGGGGCCCGCCGGCGGCGATCTGACCAACGAGCGGAAGAACGGAGACGCGTTGCTCGCTCTCGTTTGGTTCGCGCTGACGGCCTACGAGCTCGAGGGCTCGTGGCTTGGTCGGATCGCGACGTAGATATCCAGCCTGCTCAAGCTTCGCGAGGTGACCGTGAACCGTCGAGGGAGACGCAAGACCCACTTCTGCCCCAATCTCTCGCACGGTCGGCGGGTAGCCGTGGCGGCGGCTGTAGCGAAGGACGAAATCGTAGATCTCTTGCTGCCGCTTGGATTGCATCGTCGTTCCTTCTATCGGAAACCGAACAAGTGTTCGTATAAGGTACCTGCGGTTTCGGACGACGTCAACCCGACCGCGACAAACCCAGGGTGATGGTCTAGAATGCGCTAGTCAACGCGCTGGTGGCGGAATTGGTAGACGCGCAAGGTTGAGGGCCTTGTGGCCCTTTCGGGCCGTGGAGGTTCAAGTCCTCTCCAGCGCATGACTAGGGCGCCCTCGAGCATTCGGGGGCGCTCTGCGTTGAGGGTCTAGAGCAGGTAGAAGAGGCCGACTGTGTTGGCGGCGAAGATCGTCGCAACCACGACCGTGAGGCGGGTCAAGTTGCGCTCGACGACGTGCTGGCCACCCTGCGACTGCGGCGTGAATCCAAAGCCAGAGAAGCCTGTATCGCGCCCCGAGTGCATCAGGATGAGAACGACGAGAGAAATCGACACGAGAATGTGCCAGACAGAAAGTACGGCGAGCATCGGCGAAGCATAGCTTCTGCGCGACAACCGTCTTCCCTGCCGCAATCTGGGATTCCGCCTCTTTCAGCTAGGCCGAGGCGGCGTGCGCTGCGCGCTCGAGCACTTCCGCAATGCGCCGCGCCTGAACATTGACGGCGTGCTTGCTCGCAGTTTCTCGCGCTCGCGTGTTGGGCGAGCCGAAGGTAGCCGCGGAGCGCATGCCGCTCGCAATATCGTCGACCTGTAGGGGATCGACAAGGACTCCAGCTTCGGGCGAGACGAACTCCGCCGGACCGCCGATACGAGTAGCAACAACGGTGCGACCGCTCGCCATCGCTTCGAGGATGGCGAGGCCGAACGGCTCGATCACACTTGGTTGGCAGACGACATCTGCCGCTGCTATCCACTCACCGACATCCTCGTGTGGCACCCGTCCGACAACACGAACACGCTCTCGCCCTTCAAGCTGCGAGCGGAGTGGGCCGTCACCGACAAACGCCAGCTGTCCCGCTCCCAGCGATGCGAACGCATCGGCCAGACGCACCACATTCTTTCGCTCATCCAGTGTGCCGACGTGCACGTAGAAGGGCCCTTCACCCTCCCACGCAAGTTGTGCTCGAGCAACCGTGGCATCTCGCATGTGAAAACGTGTCAGATCGACGCCGCAGTCGATCACTTCGATGTTGTCTGACACATCCGGGAGTTTGGCTTCTAGCTCGCGTCGAAGGAACTCGGAGACGGCGATCGTCGTCGCTGCGTTCCGCATGACCCACTCGGTCGCGCTGCCTACACCTCTGATCGAACCGATATTGCGTACATCCCGTCCATGGGCCGTCGCGACCAGCGGAGCGCCGGCTCGGCGGGCAGCCACGAGTGCGGACGCACACGCAGGAAATAGGAAATGCCCGTAGACAACATCTGGTTCCGTTTCGCCCGCGCGCGCCCAGGCGCGCCGCGCGAGCTTCAGGTGTCGGAGAACCCCGCCGCCTCGCCCTTCCAAGACGGCGCGATCGATGTCGTGCCCCAACGCGAGCAGCTCGCCTTCGAGTTGGCGAACGAAGATTCCAAGCTCGGGATCGTCGGGACCCGGGTACATCTGTGAGACGAGAAGGATGCGCACGAATGCATTGTCGCGGTCCGACGCCTCTAGAGTTGATCCCTCGTGGTGCGCCGACCGGAATGAGCGATTCGCTGCCCCTTGTTCGCGACGTTGCGTTGCTCGGGCTCGGGTTGATGGGGCGAGCGAGCGTCGTGCGACTTCAGCAGGTGGGATTCAACGTTGTTGCGTGGAATCGAACCCCGCGCGACGACCTCCCACGCGAGCTTTCCCTCGCGTCAGATCTGGAGACTGCCTGCGACGCTCCGATCATCGTCTTCCTGCTTTCGGACTCAACAGCGGTCGACGAGGTGCTCTCGGCCATTGAACCGATCCTCCGGCGCAGCCAGATCGTCGTTGACATGGGAAGCTCCGAGCCCTGGCGCTCAGAGCGTCATGCGGCCCGACTTGCCGCTCGTGGGATCGGCTGGGTTGATGCGCCTGTTTCCGGTGGTCCGGAAGGAGCGAAGCAGGGCGAGCTCGCGATCATGGTCGGCGGCGACGCAACGCACGTGGCACGTGTGAAGCCGATACTTGGCGCGCTCGGCTCCAACGTCACTCACGTGGGCGGGCCTGGTGCCGGCCACACGACGAAGCTTGTCAACCAAACGATGGTCGGCGTGCTCATCGAAGCGGTTGCCGAGGGGCTCGCGCTCGCAGAGCGTGCGGGACTTGATCCGATACTGGTTGGCGAAGCTGTCCGCGGAGGCTCTGCGGACACTCGGCCGCTTCGAGCACAGGGTCAGAGAATGATTGCCCGTGACTATGCGCCACACGCGCACGTCAACACCATGCTCAAGGATCTGAGGATGGCCGCAGAGCTCGGCGACCGACTAGGCGTGGAGCTTCCGTGCGTGGAGCGCGTCATCGAGCTGGCCGAGCTACTCGTTCAGCAAGGCCACGGCGAGCTCGATATCAGCGCGTTGCATCGACTTCGCACCGACTAGGCCTACGGGCAGCACGATCAAGCGCCGAGGCGCCCTGGCCGATGAATTCAGGGTGTCAACGGCGATCAGCTCCCGCGCGCCACGGGCGCGTCTCTTCGACCTCTCCGATGTCGGTACGGCGCAGCTCCTCGGAGGCATCATCGTCCTCAGCTTTCTCGGACGCCTCGCAGCAGGATGGGTGCGCGCCACACCGACCTTCTTTCCAGATGAGTATCTGTACGCAGAACTCGGGCGCTCCATTGCAGAGGGAAGCGGCCCGCTCGTGCGAGACGCATTCTCAGGCTTCCCATCGCTCCTACATCCTCTGCTCACGGCCCCCTTCTGGCTGATCGACGATGTCGAAACCGCATTCCGCGCCATTCAGGCGTTCGACGCGGCGCTCATGTCGCTCGCGGCCCTTCCCGCGTTCGCCATAGCCCGCCAGCTCGACCTGCCGCGTACTTGGGCGTTGCTCGTGGCAGGGTCAGCCTTGCTCGTTCCCGACCTATTGCTCTCGAGCTGGCTCGTAGCCGAGCCGCTCGCCTACCCGCTCGTGCTGGCCTCGGTCTGGGCATGCGTACGCGCCATTCAGCAGCCCGGCGCGCTGAACCAACTCGCACTCCTCTCGCTCCTCGGTCTGACGACGCTGGCTCGCTTCCAGCTCGTCGTCGTACCGATCGCTGCACTCGCGACAATCCTCGTCGTAGGCCTTCGCGAGCGGCGACTGATTCGTACGATTCGAGAGCAGTGGCTGGTTTCCTCGGTTGCTGCCGCGTCACTCGCACTCGGTGCTGTGTTGCTCGGCACCGGCCAACTCGGACCGTATTCAGGAGCGCTCAAGCTGAATCTCGATCCGATCGGTATCGCGTCGTGGGCCGCGCCGACAGCGCTCGTTCTCGCCTACGCAACCGGCTGGCTTGTGATTCCAGGCGCTCTCATCGGACTGGTTGTTGGAATCGCTCAACCGAAATCCCGAGCTGAGGGAACCGTGTGCGTTCTTACGCTCCTGCTCGGGCTAGGACTGCTCGCGCAAGCCGGGTTTGTTTCGAACACGATCACGGCCGACCTTCACGAACGCTACGTCTTCTACCTCAGTCCACTGCTTGCGATCTCTTTCGGTACGTGGCTCTGCCGCGGGCGCCTGGGGCTCGATGGTATGCGGCTCTCGTCACCGGGCTCGGACTCGTGGCGCTGCTCGTGCCGCTTTCGCGCTACAGCGCCGCCGACGGAAAGACGGACGCGGTATTTCTTCGCGCACTGGGAGGCCTCGAGAACCTCCTCGCCGATGTCGGCACGGCCTCAGCAGTCGTGGCCGCAGCGTCGATTCTCGGTTGTGTCGCAATGCTTTTCGCGTATCGCAGCGGAACCGCGGGCCTCCGGATGCTCTGGATCGGCGCCCTTATCGTGGGCGTGGCAACCTCGGCAAGTGCCGTCGCCTTCGACCGCGGCAACGCGCTGCGCGCCCAGCGCGACTTCGTTGGTGGCTCCCCCTCATGGATCGACCGCCTGGACGTCGACCAGGCGCCGCTTCTCTGGGCCAAGGACGGACGCGTCGCAGTCGCCCACGAGACACTATTCTGGAACCGCTCCGTTGATCGAGTTGTGCTACTTCCCGAAGCGAAACCGTTCGACAACTACGCGGTCGCTGCAGGCTCAATCGATGCTGATGGAACATTGCGCGACGATGGAAACCCCGTCTCGGATTGGCTTCTCGTCGATGGATACGCCTCAACGATGTCCTTCAGGACGGGCGTCGTTGTTGGCGAGTTCGGCGGGCTCTCGCTCTATCGATTCGACGCGCCAGCGCGTCTCGAGAGCCAGTTTGTCGGCAGATTCTTCGACGGTTGGCTTGCACCCAACGGGCACCTCACCGTCTGGCCAACCACAGCAACCGGTGACGTCGCCGGGCAGGTC
>JAUXJK010000367.1 GCA_030624785.1 Actinomycetes bacterium | reverse complement strand
CTCCTGACCTCCATGGTAAGGAAGGGGTCCGCAGGTTCGAGTCGCGGCGTGGAGTGATTGACTCGAGCACCTGAGCCTGGTGAGCCGAGGTTGACCAGCAATCCACCAGACTCCGGGTCGGTGGGCGTCTGGGCACATAACTCAACGTTTGCAGTGGTCCATCAGGATCACGGACGAAACACAGCCATGAGCCGCCTTTGGTGACTTGGTAGGGCGGCTTCTCTGGTGCGATGTCTTGCTGGGCAAGCTGCGCCAGAGTTTCTTCGAGGTCGTCAACCCCGATCGCGATGTGGCCGTAGCCCGTACCAAGGTCATAGGTGGAGCCGTCATGGTTGAAGGTCAGCTCGAGAACGTCGTCTGCGCCGGGCGTCCCGAAGAAGTAGAGCGTCGCGTCGAGTGTGCCGTCGGCGCGGTGCAGGTCGACCTGGCGCTTGAATTCGAACCCAAGCGCTTCGTAGAAGGCTCTGCTGCGGTCCGGATCGGTGATTCGATACATGGTGTGTAGGTATCTGGTCATGATCGCAACTGTATCGACTCGGGGCCCAAGGCCCACCTTCGTGAGCTAGGGAGCGGGTGCCGGCATGCGGTGTTTCTGGGCGTCGGCTCGGACTTGGTGGTTGGGTTGCGGGCATCCGCTGGCCCGGCCGGCCCTATCGGGTCAAACGGTGGGCAGGACGGTGCCGAGATGTTCGTCGAGCGCCTCCCAGGACATTGGCTCCACCCTAAATCCGAGATGTCCGTCCGGCCGTATGAGGCACAGAGTTGGCTCCTCGGTCTGGAACCGCTCGTGCAAAGCTCCTGTCGAGTCCCAGACGTGTTCGTCCCAGGCATCAGAAAGTTGAATATCCCGTCGCGTCGCGACGAATGCGCGAAGATGGGGGCGATGTTTCGCGGCCAGCTGTCGAGCACGCCCGAGCTCGCTCTCCGTGAAGCTCGCATCGGCGTTGTCTAGCAAGGCGAGCAGGGTGAACCACGGTGACTGGAGTAGCTCGTGGAGTCGGAGCTGGGAGCCAGGCTGCTGAAGCCGTTCTGCGTCACCAACTCGGGCGCCGAGGCACACGACGTCGAGACACACTCCGCGTTTGGTCACGCTCGGCCGCGCCGGAAGCATGACCTCACCGACAATCGGGCTCTCCTCGTAGGCGAAGCCGATCTCCGACGTGCCGATTGCGGCAACGCGAGTGCCCTCCGCTGTCGCGAGCCGGTCCATGATGGCGCGCGTCGCAGCGTCGTCCGGCTCGGCGGAGCGCTTCTCTGCAGCCGCGCCAGAACGGCCGATCGCGTCTGCGACGGGCCGACGCTCGGCCTCGTAAGACTCGAGAAGTGCCTCCGGCGCCGCGCCGCGTGTCACAAGGGCCAACTTCCAACCCAGGTTGTACGCGTCCTGTATGCCGGCGTTCATGCCGTGCCCCTGGATCGGACTACACACGTGCGCCGCGTCTCCGGCGAGCACGACACGCCCGACTCGATAGCTCTCGGCAATCCGGAAGTGCGTACGGAAGAACTGGGGCTCGTCAGGATCCTCCAGCTGCGCACCCGGCGACATGACGGCTAGTGCCTCGCGCACAGCATCGAGCGGGCTCGTGTCTCCCGATGTCGCGCGGAAGTAGATTCGGTAGCGCCCGTTGGGAAGCGGTAGCGGATTAGCGCCCGGGGATTCGAGCTGAACGGCGGTCTCGTCAGTCGGATGACGCCAGCCGGAAATATGACCGTCGACGACTCCCCAACGAGCGGGATAGTCGTAGGCCTCGAACTCGCATGCAAGCGCCCCGCGCACCGCGCTGCGATGCCCGTCGGCGCCGACCACGAAGCTTGCGCGCACCAACTGCTCAGCTTCACCGTCGTATGACCGCAAGCCGATCTCCACGCCGGCGCCGGTCTGCTCGAGGGTCGCGAACTCGATTCCCCGTTCGATTCGACCGCCGAGCGCTTCGAGTCGACGCGTCAGGATGCTCTCGGTCAACTCCTCTGAGATGTTCACATCGAACGGAAATCGACTGTCGATACCGCCGAGCTGCAACGAACCGACCTTTCGTCCTTGGTCGAAGAACCCGACAGATCTGATGAGGTGGCCGCGATCGAGAAACTCCTCAGCGGCTCCAATCGTCTCGAAGATCTCAAGCGAGCGCGAGTGTACGACGGTGGCTCGATCCCACTCGAGGGGTTCCGGCAAGCGCTCGACGAGCCGGAATGGTACGCCGCGTCGTGCGAGTTCGATACCCAGCATGAGGCCGGTCGGGCCGGCGCCGACGATGAGAACACCCGTGCGGTGCTGTGTCACGGCGCGCCCATGCTGGGCGCACGACGCTAGCAGAGTGCGGCTCGCTCCACGGGAGCGCCCTGCCGCGAGGCTTGGCCGCGCCAATGTTGGCTCAGGTGACGTAGCGTTCTCCGCCTGCGAACATCCTCACTTGTAGCGGATACGGAACTGGTGCGAGACGCGACGCGGACCACAAGGTGGAATCGTGACTGACCCAAACAGCGCCCTGTTGGAGGCCGCTTCGGACAACGATGCCGATAGGGCGGCGCATGCTCTCAAGCTTGGAGCTGACCTTGAGGCGAGG
>JAUXJK010000267.1 GCA_030624785.1 Actinomycetes bacterium | reverse complement strand
TGGATCGCAGACACGGAGCTTTTGCTACGTCGACGATCTTGTTCGTGGTCTCTATCTCCTCGCCACGAGTGACGAGCATTTGCCCGTCAATCTCGGAAACCCGACCGAGATGACCCTCCTCGAGCTCGCCGAGGCCGTGGTTAAGGCGACTGGAACTAGCAGCAAGATCGTGTTCGAAGCTCTGCCCGAAGATGACCCCAAAGTCCGTCAGCCCGACATCACGCGTGCGAGAAACGTTCTTCAGTGGGAACCCGAAGTTGAGCTTGCGAGCGGCCTCGAGCGCACGCTTGACTCTCTGCCCAGGAAGACCACCGAGATTCCGGGTCGGTCCGCAACCTGATCCATGGCGCAGGCCTTCGGGTGGATCGTCGCTCTACGCCGTTTCGAGACCGCCGATCAACGTATCTCAGTGTTGACACCAGAAGTCTCGCGGTAAGGCTTTCGTAAAGCTCGGCGAGACATGGCCAAATCGGTGGATATCATCCTGCGAGACGGGGTTCCCGCCGATGGCGTGACGCGTCGACCACTGCCTCACATACATCCATGTTGACCCGACCAAAGAACAATGTTATGGCCCTGCGTCGAGTGCTCGCGATCGCTGTGATCGCTGCATTCGGCGTTCTCCTTGGCGCCTCTCGCGCCGAGGCATCTGACAATCTCCTCGTCGGGATTCTTGATGACGCTCAGGTCCTCGGCAAATCTGACGAGGCGTTTGCCACCCTCGAAGAGTTGCGCGCGCAGGTCGTACGCGTCACTCTCAGATGGGATCTGGTTGCCGCGTCGAAGCCCGGTAAGGGCAACAATCCGGATGACCCCGCCTACAACTGGGACCAGTACGATCGCGCGGTTCAGGCGGCAGCCGCCCGCAATATCGAGGTCGTGTTCACGATCTGGGGGACGCCTGCTTGGGCCAACGGAGGAAAGCCGCCGGCACGAGCGCCGAAGAAGGTCAGCCAACTGCGGGCATTCGCCATGGCCGCTGCTCGGCGCTACTCGGGTGCGTTCGAGACCGAAACGGGGGAGTACTCGGTGCTTCCTCGCGTCAGTCGATGGACTGCGTGGAATGAGCCAAATCTCTCCACCTTCCTTCGTCCCCAGTTCAAGCGTGTAAAACACAAGGGCAAAAAGGCACGGTTCATCAAGCGGAGTCCCGTGATCTATGCACGAATCTGCAACAGCGTCGTCAAGGGGATACACGCCGCAAGTGCGGAGGCCGGGTTTGAGTCACAGGTCGCGTGCGGAGTGACCGCGCCTGGTGGGACGAACCGTGGCGACGCGCGCCGGCCTTCGATCTCGCCCATCCCGTTTGTGCGTGGAATGAAGGCAGCCGGCGCGGAGTTCGATGTCTATGCTCACCATCCCTATCCACAGTCGCCTCGTGAGAAACCGACCGATCGGCCCCAGGCCAACTCGCGGAGTTCACTCGGGTCAATGTGGCGGCTGCTGCTCGAACTCGAGCGACTCTATGGCGAGGACATGCCCGTATGGATCACCGAGTACGGCTATCAGACCAACCCGCCCGACAAGTTCCTCGGAGTGTCCCCGAAGCAGCAAGCTCGATACCTACGACTCGCCTATGGCATCGCGCTCGCAAACCCGAGAATCGAGATGCTGATCTGGTTTCTCATCGTTGACGAAAACCGAGACGGCGATCCCACACAAGGATGGCAGTCCGGCTTGAAGAAAGCTGACGGGACGAAGAAGAGTGCATACAAGACATTTCGTAACCTGCCTCACCCCTAATTTGAGATGACTCAAACTCCAGATCTCCAACCACGCCCAACGCGGAAGATGCCTCCGGAGATCGCGGAGCGACCTTCGCGCTCCGGCCGGCGCTCCAGGCCGGTCAGCGATATCAGGGCTGCCCGTCCGCGAGGGCTCGGTTGGCGATCGCTTCGGAGCGTCGCTCGCAGAACACTCAGCGTTGGGTCACTGTTTGTACTCGACGCGGCTGGGCTGGCGCTCGGCGTGTATCTGACGCTCGCAGCCCGTGAACTCTGGGTGGGAAACACGCCCATCCTCTGGGGAGCGCTATGGCACGCCTTTGCGACCCTGTTCCCCTTCCTTGTTCTCGTGACAGTGCTGGTTTTTTGGCAGCAGGGTCTCTACGCGCGGCGTGAGGTGCGCGCGGTCTTTACTCGGGTACCTGCTGCGCTCATCGTCGTCGGGCTTCTGACGCTTGCATTCGCAGCGGGCACCGGCCATCGTTTTTCGACGTACCTGCTCTTTCCGACGGCGATCGCAATCACAACGATCACGATCGGGGTCATGCGAGCGTGCTACGAGACGATCACCGCGACCCTGTGGAATCGCGTCGGGCTCCGGCGCCGAGCTGTGCTCATGGGAGAGGCACGTGACATCGAGCGGCTGCGGTCGATCCTCGACGTTCAACGTGGCGGGATCGAATATGCGATCGCCGGCTATGTCGGACCAGGCGATGTAGAGGGCCCGCTCACGCGATTGGGTGGCGCCGGGGAGCTCGACGATGTTCTTTGCGACGTCGACGTCGACGAGCTGATCGTCAGCGACTCTGACGTCACCGAGCGTCAGCTACTAGACATTGTTGCGGTGGCGCATCGCCGCGGCGTCCGCGTTAATGTTGCTCCGACAACTACCGAGATTCTCGAGCGGCGAGCGCAGTACATTCCTGGCCAAGCAGTGCCATTGTTCGAGCTTCGGCCGCCGGTGTTCGTTGGGTTCGACTGGCTGCTGAAACGCGCGTTCGATGTTGTAGTGAGCGTTGCGCTCCTCGTCATCGCGTTGCCGCTGTGGCTCCTAATTGCCCTCGCTATTCGGTTGGATTCACCGGGGCCAGCTCTCTATCGGAGCCGTCGCGTGGGGTTAGGGGAAATTGGCTTCGACATGTTGAAGTTTCGCACGATGCGAAGCGGCGCGGCAGCTCTTCAGGCGGAGCTCGAAGGTGCCAACGAAGCGGACGGGCCTCTGTTCAAGATCCGCGACGATCCACGCGTGACGCGTGTCGGCCGTCTGCTCCGCACCTACTCGCTCGACGAGATCCCGAACCTCCTCAACGTCTTGCGAGGAGAGATGAGCCTTGTCGGGCCGAGGCCCCTGCCACTCCGCGACTACGAACTCCTCGAAGACTGGCACCGGAAGCGCTATCTCGTACTTCCCGGGATGACCGGACTCTGGCAGATATCCGGCCGAGCTGACCTCGGATTCGACGAGCTCGTGCGACTCGACTTCTACTACCTCGACCACTGGTCGATCTGGCTCGACGTCCAGATCATGTTGAAGACCATTCCATCCGTGCTGGCGCGTCGGGGCGCGTACTAGAGACCAGACGGCTTCGCGCGACGTGCGGAATCCAAAGATACTCGCGGTCGCCTCGTCGATCGACCTGAGCTACCGGTACGGATGTACCCCGGCGTGGTGGCAGCTCTGGAAAGGCATGCACGGGGCCGGCGTGGACCTGATCGTCACGCCCTATCGCGGCTCTGCCATCGCCACGCCGTGGTGGAGGGTCGAAGAGAACCCGTGCCGTCGCGAAGGTGAGGCCTTCGCCAAGGCGCGCTCTCTCGCCGCAAGATTCAACGGTGACACGCTAGTCAGGCGGCGCGAAGAGCAACCCGACGACACGATTACCGATCGAGCGACCCGGGAGATCATCTGGCGTTGGGTGACGCCGAGGTGGGAGAAGCACCTGAGCGACATCCTGGCGCGAGAGGGAGATGTCGACGCCGTCATCGTGTTTACCGTGCCAATGAGTCACTTGCGCGGAATTCCCGCAGCATTGTCAAAGCGGTTCGGTGTCCCGTTCGTCTTCTACGACGG
>JAUXJK010000143.1 GCA_030624785.1 Actinomycetes bacterium | reverse complement strand
GGCGAAACATCATCCCCCACGTGAGCCCCCACGCGCGGTGCATCGCGCCTGATCTGATCGGCTTCGGCAAATCCGACAAGCCCGACATCGGCTACCGATTCTTCGATCACGTGCCCTACGTCGAGGGCTTCATCGAAGAGCTTGGCCTCAAGAACGTCACGCTCGTACTGCACGACTGGGGCTCAGGTCTCGGCTTCCACTACGCAATGCGACACGAAGACAACATCCGTGGCATCGCGTTCATGGAGGCGATCATCAAGCCCGAGCGTTGGGCCGACTTTCCGCCCGACTTTCGGCGCGGGTTCAAGATGTTCCGAACCCCCGGTGTCGGCTGGGTGATGATCGTCCCGATGAATGCGTTCGTCAAGAAACTCCTGCCAGACGCCATCGCCGGCGAGCTTTCTGAGGAGGCAAAGCAGCACTACGCCGAGCCGTTCCCGACCTGGAAGAGCCGCAAACCAATACGGGTGTGGCCAAACGAGGTGCCGATCGAGGGCAAACCAGCCGATGTCGTCGCCGCCGTGTCCGAGTACTCGGAGCGCCTGACGAAGTCGGAGCTACCGAAACTGATGTTCACTGCAACGCCCGGCGGGATCATCCGCGAGGAAAGAGCCGCGTGGGCACAGGCCAACATGAAGAACCTCGAGACCGTCGACATCGGTCCCGGCATTCACTTCCTCCAGGAGGACAACCCCGAGCTCATCGGAACAGAACTCGCTCGCTGGTACTCGACGATCTAGGTCGGCGCGCCAGGCGACGTCCTGACACCGCGTAAGCTTCCCCTGTGTCGGGCTGCTGTAACCCACGCGGCTGTGATCAGAACTTCACGCCGCGCCTCGCGCGCCGAGTGGCCGAGCGCTACCGCAAACGTGGCCTCGACAAGACAGCTCAACGAATGGTCGCATTCCTCGAGGAGCAAGGCATCGGAGGCGCGTCGATGCTCGAAGTCGGGGGTGGTATCGGAGCGATCCAGATCGAGCTGCTCCGCAAGGGAGTCGAGCACACGGTGAACCTCGAACTCTCGCCCGCCTACGATCAGCAGGCCGCGCAACTGCTCGCCGAGGCCGGGCTCCAGGACCGGGCCGAGCGGCGGCTTCTCGACATTGCCGCCGACCCGCAGGCTGTGGAGTCGGCAGACATCGTCGTGCTCCACCAGGTCGTCTGCTGCTATCCCGACTACGAGCGGCTCCTTGGAGCATCGGCGCAGCACGCACAACGCCTGATCGTGTTCAGCTACCCACGCCGCAACGCCCTCTTCCGCCTCCTTGCAGGCGCCGTGAATCTCACGTTCAAGCTACGACGCAAGGAGTTCCGAGGCTTCATGCACCCGCCGGAAGCGATGATCGCCGCCGTCGAGGATCAAGGGCTCGAGCAGGCCTTCGCGCACGCCGGCCCCTTCTGGCAAATCGCAGGCCTTCGTCGGCCGCCAGCGCAGCCAGTCCCGGCGAAATGAACACAACGTAAGAAACGCCCTCACTCCGAGCGGAACCTGCGTGCTGACATGTCGAGAGCGAGCACCGCTCGACGATCCGCGTTCCCTAGCCGTCGCCCTCCTGCACGCTGGCGCGCCAGGCATCCACAGCCTTCTGAATCGCCACGTAGTCGGTAGCGCCGGTTGCCGAGACGACGAAGGGACACGATCCCTCAGCAACGTCTGCGACGCGCAACAGCACGCAGTGCGTCCTCACAGCGGTTGCTGGTCGATGAAACCACGCCCCGAGCCCCTCCTTGCGGAGCTCCGCCTCGAGGTCGTCGATGATTCCACTCGCGCCTTCAATTGTGTACTCGACCATACGAACGTGTGTTCTATCAGACGCTACGGTAGGAGCGCAACCGCATCAGCTTCGATGAGCAGCCCTGGGTACACGAGACCGGCCACGCGCACGGCCGTCGCCGCTGGCCCGGGATCCGCGAGATACTCCATCCTGACCCTGGTCATGTTCTCCCAGTACTCGGTGAGCTCGTCGTCGGCACCATCGAACACGTAGTAGGTGTTCAGCTTGATCACGTCCGCCCACGTGCACCCGCCTTCGCGCAGCACGGTCGTGATCCCCTCGAACACATTGCGCGTCTGGGTGGCGATGTCGCCTTCGGCAACCACGCGCCCGCTCTCGTCGGCAGAGATCTGGCCCCCGACGTAGAGAAAATCGCCAGCCTTCCAGCCCTGCGACAGCGGCGTCGGCATGCTCCAGTCCCAGTGGCCCGCAGGCATTATGCGCTCGCGCTTGGCACTCATCGTTGCTTCCTCTCGTAAGACAGCTTGGCTTCTCGCAACAACGTTAGTGTGACGGGGAGAATCCGACAATGGAGGACGCGCGCGATGTCCGATGAGACGACGATGGCCACTCCGAAGCTCGGCGCTGACCTTCTCGAGCGCTCAACCCGCGTCATCGATCTGAGCATCGAGATCTACGAAGGGATGCCCATCTGGCCCGGGCATCAGTTGCCGTACATGTTCGTGAACCAGGATCACGAAGGATTCAAGAAGCGCTGGGGCGGAGACATCGGCTTCGAGGCCCACAACTGGCTCATAAGCGAACACACCGGCACGCACACAGATGCCGTGATCGAGTACGACCCCGCCGGAGCGCACATCGACGAGATGCCTCTCGAATTCTTCTACGGCGACGCCGTGTGTCTCGATGTCAGTCACGTGCGCCATCCCGACTGGCTCACACGCGACGTTCTCGAAGCGGCGCTCAGCTCGAGCGGGCTCGAGATCCGTCGTGGCGACATCGTGTGTCTCTACACGGGCACCGGCGAACGCCTCTACCCCGACCCGGCCTACATCAAGACCTACCCGGGACTGACGCGCGAAGGCGCAGTCTGGCTCGCGGAACAGGGCGTCGTCAACATCGCGATCGATCAGGTCTCGATAGATCACTCCGACGATCTCGAGTATGCGGGCCACATGGTGTGCGCCCAGTACGGCATCGTTAACACCGAGAACCTCGCGAACCTCGATCAACTCGTCGGCCAGCGCTTCATGTTCATGGGGCTTCCTCTCCCGTTCGATCGCGGAACCGGCTCTCCGATCCGAGCGGTCGCGATAGTTCAAGACTGAACCAGCAGGCACCGCTTAAAGATGTGTTAACCGGGACGGCCGACGCCCGAAACCGCGCTACGCTCAGGACGTGAGCCAGGTCGACACGCCTGACATCTCGCCGGGCCCGTCCCGGTGGATCGGAGCCGTATCCGGCTTCGCGGGCGTCGCGATCTTCCTCGCGCTCGGTGAGCTATTCGACGGTCTGAGCCCATCGGTTCCCTCACCCGTGGTTGCCGTCGGCGATTTCGGGATCGACACCGCCGACGCGCGTACAACCAAGATCGTGATCGAGTGGTTCGGAAGCAACGACAAGCTTGCGCTGGTCATCGGCATCGTCGTCATCAGCCTCTTCCTTGGAGCGATCGTCGGCCTCCTCGGCCGCAAGCGCAGATGGGTCCCTCCCGTCGTGTTCGCCGTGTTCGGCATAGCGGGCGGCCTGGCCATCGGTCGTGACCCACTGGCCAACGACGCTCTCGGATGGCTCGCAGCGCTTGGTGCAGCGCTCGGCGGCTGGCTCACCTACGAACTACTGCGTCGGCGAGCCACGAGCTCCGAGCCGAGCGCTGCCGTCCAAACGTCAGCTTCCTCCAAGCAACACGACGAGCCGCAACTCGCACCCGGCACGCCCGCGGAGCCACGGTTCGCGCGAGACGATTTCATGCAATGGGTAGTAGGGGCGACCGCGCTCGCGGTGTTTGCAGCGCTTGGAGGTCGATGGCTGCGCGGCCGCGAGTCGGTCAGCGCCGCCCGCGCCGAGATCGCTGCGCGATTCCCGCCAGTGGCCACCGTGGCCGAGCCCACTCCCACCCTGACCACAGCCGAAGGCCCACTGGAGGGCCTCAGCCCATACATCACGTCGAACGAAGACTTCTACCGCATCGACACGGCGATCGTCGTACCCCAGGTCGATCCGGACGACTGGCGTCTTCAGATCGTCGGAATGGTCGACGAGCCATACGAGCTAACGCTCGACGAGATCATCAACAGTCCCGACCTCGTCGACGAAACCGTCACCATCTCGTGCGTCTCGAATGAGATCGGCGGCAAGCTCGTTGGCAACGCCGTCTGGACGGGCATTCCCTTGCGCCCGGTACTCGAACGCGCCGGGATTCAGCCGGAGGCCGACCAGGTCGTCGGCGTATCGGTCGACGGCTGGACTGCCGGCTTCCCGATCGACGTCCTGAACCCGGATCGAACGGCACTCATCGCCGTAGCGATGAACGGCGAGCCGCTGCCGATCTCGCACGGCTTTCCCGCGCGTCTCGTGGTCGCCGGCCTCTATGGCTACGTGTCCGCGACCAAGTGGCTAGCCGGAATCGGACTGACGAGATGGGACGACTTCGACGGCTACTGGATCCCACGCGGCTGGTCGAAAGAAGGCCCCATCAAGATCACCTCTCGCATCGACACGCCACGAGGCGGCAGCCGCCGCAGTCCAGGCGAGGTGGGAATCGGTGGCGTCGCGTGGGCGCCGACCCGCGGCATCGGAGCCGTCGAGGTCCAGGTCGACGATGGCGCGTGGCTGCCGGCCGAGCTCGGTGAAACGGTCTCAGACGAAACCTGGGTGCAGTGGACGTTCCGGCGCGACTTCGACCTCGGCCGCCACTCCGTTCGGGTCAGGGCCTACGACCTGGCCGGCGAGGTGCAGCCGCCTGGCCCCAAGCCTAGTCGTCCAGATGGAGCCGAGGGGTACCACACGATCGCCCTCGATATCGAGACCTAGAACCGTCGCACGCGCCGATCACCAGGGGTGATCGGCCGTCCCAGCGCAGAAACCTGCCCGTGTCGTTCATGGTCAGCTGAGAGACGGTATCGACGAAGGCCGTCGAAGAGATCGTGGATCGCTTCCGACCCGCTAGCGCGCGGTAACGTCGCACGTGCTGTAGTACTGCGCTTCCGGAGTGAGCCCTCGCGGCTCAACTCCGATGCTCGGAGCCATATGGACGTGATAGCGATCCTCGAGCAGGACGGTGCCGGCGCCGTCAACGAGATCGTGAACGTGTCCCGCCTGTAGATCAAGTTCGGTCTCAACAGCAGAACCGTCCAACTCGGCGGCGCCGAGCGCCACCGTGCCATCGCACATCACGCCGTAGAGCTCGATCTCGGCTTCGCCGGGCGTCATCGAGGTGGAGAGTCCCAGCGATTGAAGGACCGCGAGCGGGCCGATGGCGACCGCGTGGTAGTGGTAGGCGCCCTGTTGCTGAGGGTGACCTTCGTTCGAGTCGAACGTAAATCGCTCGTCCTCGATGTCGTCACCGGGGGCGGCGAGCGGGTTGAACAACGCAACGCCGTCGAGCGCGACACCGGCCGCCCCGAACGGATAGTCGGTTGCGTCACCGGTATCGAGATTGACGGTGTCCTCGTCGATCGTCACGCCGGTTGCAACCGGATCGATCGGGACGCGGATGACGAACATCTGCTCCGCGATCTGGTTGGGATTGGGTCGATACTCGTCGCTGCGCGAGAAGTCAAAAGCCTCAAACTGAGCGTTGTCCTCGCCGTAGTAGTAGGAGAGGTGCGGGGGAAGATTCGTGCCAGTGATTACGACATGGTCGCCGTCAAGAGCGATATCGGTGCAGCGAAAGTAGCTGCTGTAGAAGGCTGGGACACCATCGGCAACGGTCGACTCACAACCGATCAGAATCGCTGCTGCCTCTTCCGGTGTTCCGGCCTCGACCGTCGCCGCGTCGGCGCTCGCAACGTCTGCTTGCTCGTCCGGCGCCCCGGCCTCGGCCTGAGGGTCATCGCCACCGCACGCGCTCACTACGAGCGCCGCCACCAGGGCGATCATTGCGCACGACGCGAGTCGGCTTCTAGAAGGTCCGATACGAGTCGGTGGCGCACTCACGGAGCTCAACATAGCCCGAGCACATG
>JAUXJK010000019.1 GCA_030624785.1 Actinomycetes bacterium | reverse complement strand
TCGGCATTGGATCCTGGACGACGAGTTGGCGAAGCGACGACTACATCAATGCGATCCAACGCGCGAAGACTGCAATTGCGGCTGGCGACGTGTATCAGGTCAACCTCGTCCAGCATCTCAGCGCGCCGTTCGACGGTGATCCACGCAGCCTTGCCACGTCGCTGGCGGGTCTGAATCACGCGAAATCGACGAGTGCGGCCACTTTTGTTGGGAACGATTGGGCGATCATCTCGGCTTCACCGGAGCTCTTCCTCGCACGGCGAGGGAACCACGTGTGGACGATGCCAATCAAGGGGACTCGCAGCCTCGAGAGCTCCCATCGCCTCGAGGGATCCGCGAAGGAGCGGGCGGAGCACGTGATGATCGTCGACCTCGAGAGAAACGATCTCGCCCGAGTTTGCGAGGCCGGATCCGTCCGGTGGCCCGAGCTCATGGTTGAACGTCCGATGGCCGGCGTCTCGCACATGGTCTCGCGCGTCGAGGGAACTTTGGGACCCGACGTCGGATTCGCCGAACTGCTGGAAGCAACGTTCCCGGGAGGCTCCGTCACCGGCGCACCAAAGATCAGCGCCATCGATCACATCGCAGCTCTCGAGCCGGTCGGTCGCGGAGCATCGATGGGCGCACTGGGCACCGTCAAGCAGAACGGTGACTTCGATCTCTCTCTGACCATCCGCACGTTCGCAGTGGCTGAGGGATTGGCCCATCTGTGGGTCGGTGGCGGAATCGTCGCTGACTCCGAGCCGAGTGCCGAGGTCGAGGAGTCCTGGATCAAGGCTCGACCATTGCTCGCTGCAATCGACGCCAGTAGAGCGCGCCTGGGCAGGGTGGCCGCATGACGCTCCTCGCCGTGGCAACCAGCGGTCGCGGGGTGGTCGATCCTGACACACCGGTCCTCCACGCTGACAACGGTGCTCTGCTCCGCGGCAGGGGAGCATTCGAAACGCTTCGGGTCTACAACAACACCCCATTTCGCTACGACGCGCATCTCGAACGCCTGACCGAGTCAGCCGCAAGAATCGGGATTCCACCGGTCGATCGAGCAGTCATCGACAGGCTCGCGAGCGACGCCATCGCTGCCGGCGGTCACGCAGACGCCGTACTCCGTCTCTACTGGACGCCAGGACGCGAGTCGAGTCAGCAGCCGCAGGCCCTCGTTCTCGTCAGCTCGCTTCCTGTGGGGCTGGACGAGACTCGCGCCCGCGGCATCAAGCTCATCTCGCTCACACTCGGATTCGACACCGACCTGCGCGCGACGTCGCCCTGGCTGCTCGCCGGAGTGAAGAGCACGAGCTACGCCGTCAACATGGCGGCCGAGGCCGAAGCTCATCGACGTGGCGTCGATGATGCGATTTTTCTCGACCGCGACGCCAACGTTCTCGAGTGCCCCGTCAGCAACATCTGGTGGCGCTACGGTCAGACGCTCGAGACGCCCTCACTCGATCTCGCCATCCTTGCCGGCGTCACGCGCGCGGAGGTGCTGCGGCTCGCGAAAGAGGATGGTCTGGAGGTCGTCGAGGGGGTCTGGGACATCGAGCGGCTTCGGGGTGCCGACGAGGTGTTTACGTCGTCTTCAGTTCGAGAGCTCATGCCCGCGACCTCTATCGACGGGAAGAGCGTGAGTGATGGAAATCCGGGGCCAATCGCCGCCCAGCTTCACGCGGGCCTGCGACGGGACGCGCTCGGTAGCTAGGCCACGAGCGAGCTCACGACGCTGATCTCGGCGCGAATCGCCTCGCGCTCCTCGAGCCGCTCCAGCCACGTGGCAATGTTCGCGTGCTCTCGGACGGCAACGTCGAGTAGCCGTTCGGCCCGAAGAATCCACGGGATGTAGGCGATGTCAGCGAGCGTGTAGTCCGAGCCGACGATGTACGCCGCCTCACCGAGCTCCTCGTCGAAGCCGGCGAGCGAAACGTGGAACTCCTCGACGGTCAACCGCCCATTCTTCAGGCGATAGTAGGGCGTGCTGATCAGCGCATCGAAACGTTCGAACGCGAGATCCACCAGCGCTCGCTCCATGGTGTCCACGGGCATCAGCGGCGGTTCGGGGAACTGTTCGTCAAGGTAGCGCATCGCGACACGAGACTCGGGAAGCAGCGGCAGAGCGCTCTGTTCGAGAACAGGAACCCGGCCATCAGGCGGGTTGAGCTCGACCATCCACGCAGGCCGCTCGTCCAGCTCGACGATCACCGTCTCGAAGTCGACACCCTTCTCCGCAAGCACGATGCGCGCCCGCGCGCAAAAGGGGCAGCGCGGTGCGTCATAGAGGGTCAACAAGGCGGTCTCCTTTCGGTGATATTTGGCATGGTATCCCGTGAACGAGTTCCCCGATTCGAGCCTCGTAGCTCATCCGGATAGGCAGCAGTACCGATTGCAGTCTGCAACCGCATGGCCGCCTACACGCCTTCCCCAACCCAAGCGATCGCGCTTGTGATCAGTGCCCTCGTGGCGCTGCTCGCGGCACCGATCCATGCCGCTACGTTCTCCGTCGACTCTGGATCCGACGGAGCCGATGTCGCACCTGGCGACGGCGTGTGCGACGCCGATGCAGGAGCGCCCGTCTCCTGCACGTTGCGAGCCGCTATCCAGGAGGCGAATGCGACTCCCGCGCGGGATGTCGTTGAGCTACCGGCACGCGCCGCGCCGTACCTGCTGACGCTCGACGGAACGGGCCCCACCGCCGGTGAGCTCATGCTCTCGGCGGACGTCTCCATCGCTGGGTCTGGTGCGGGACGGAGCCGCGTCCTGGCGGTGTGGGAGAACGAGTTCGGGGGTCGCATCCTGAATGTCGCGGCCGGCGTCAACGTTTCGCTCACAGGTATCGGACTCGTGGGTGGCGAGACTTGCGGCGACGGCGGTGCAATCCTCAACAGCGGATCTCTCGTACTCGACTCCGTCACCGTTCGCGCCAACCTGGGAGAACGCGGCGGCGCTATCTCGAACGTCGGAACGCTGACTGTCGTGAACAGCACGCTTGTGCAGAACCGCTCCGTGCTGATCGACGACGACCCCGATGCAGAGAGCTGTCGCGGGAACAATCGAGCGGGCGGTGGCGCGATCCACAACAGCGGAACTCTCGAGGTCGTCAACACGACGCTCGCTGGAAACACCGCGGCGGCGCCCGGCGGGGCGCTGCTCAACGACGGCGCAGGAGCTGCCGCGCTCCGCTACGTCACTGTCCACGACAACGGAGCCTCGGCCGCGATTGCGGGAGTCGCTCCTGTGACGATCGAGGCGACGATCCTCAGCGGCTCGCCAGCATGCGATACGACTGTAGCTCTGGCATCACTGGGCGCCAACGTCGTCGGCGACTCAAGCTGCGATGGTGGCCTCCTTGGCACAGGTGACGTCGGCTCGAGCGATCCGACGCTTGCGCCACTCGCATGGCTCAACGGTGCCGCGTTCCACGAACCGACCGCTGCAAGCCCTGCGATCGATCGAGCCGGACAGTGCATCTCGGTGTCCCATGATCAGCTCAAGCGCCCGCGACCATACGGCGCGGCCTGCGACGCAGGAGCGATCGAGGTCACGCCCCTCGATACCTCCCCCGACGCAACGATGTGGCGTGGCCACCGCTGCACCATCGTCGGAACGCCGGCCGACGATCTGTTGCGTGGGACACCCGGCAGAGACGTCATCTGCGGGCTCGAAGGCGACGACACCTTGATTGGGCTCGCCGGCAACGATCTTCTCGTCGGGGGTCGGGGTAGTGACACCCTCAAGGGCGGCAAGGGCAAGGACAGTGTCTACGGCGAGTGGGGCCACGATCGACTTCTGGGTGGGCGCGGCCGAGACAGCGTCTACGGCGAGAAGGGCCGAGACACTCTGATGGGCGGCCGCGGCCCCGACAGGTTGCTCGGCGGCAAAGGAAGAGATTTCCTGAACGGTGGGAGCGGAGCCGACGTCCTTCGCGGCGGACCGGGCCGCGACAGAGCCCGGTTTGACCGCGCGTTCGACCGCATCGCCGGAATCGAGCCGTGGGCCTCACGCAAGCTGGGCAAGCTGGGACGCAAGACGACCTGAGCGAGCTCGCCCATAGACTGCCGCGGTGACCTACCGAGCCGCCTTCGGAAGACCGCCAGCGGTCGCGATGAACGCAATGGTCGCGACAAGTCAGGCCCGCGCGACGCGCGCGGGCCTGCGGATCCTGGAGCTCGGCGGATCAGCTGCGGACGCCGCCGACGCTGCAAGCGCAGTTCTATGCGTGACCGAGCCAATGTCCACGAGCGTCGCCGGTGACTGTTTCGCGATCGTCGCGAGCGGCGCCGATGTCCAAGGACTCGACGCGGCAGGTCCGGCGCCGCGGCGGGCGTCGCCAGATGCGCCAATCGAAGATTCAGGACCGACCTCCGTGACAGTCCCCGGCGCGGTTCGAGGTTGGGCCGCGCTCAACGAGCGCTACGGAAAGCTCGGACTCGACGAGTGCCTCGCCGACGCCATCGATGCCGCTGAGAGCGGTTTCGCCGTGGCGCCAATGTGCGCGTACTACTGGAACATGGCCGAGCGCGCACCGCGCGAGTTCGGACCCCCGCCGAGTGTCGGTGACGTCGTTCGTTTGCAGGAGCTCGCATCGAGCCTCCGTGCGATTGCGGAAGCCGGGCCGGATGCCTTCTACTCGGGCCGGATAGGCGCCGCGATTGTCGACTCCAGCTGGCTCGCCGAAGACGACCTGGCCGAGTATGAGGCGCGCTGGGTCGAGCCGATCCGACTGACTTATCAGGGCGTCGAAGTTCTCGAGCTCCCTCCGCCCAACCAGGGCGTTGTCGCACTCGAAGCTCTCGGACTGTTCGAGCGAGGCGACCCAACGCTGGCGTGCATGGTCGAGAGCACCAGGCTTGCGCTCGAAGATGGACTCAAACGAGTGCGCGACGGAGCTGACGTTTCGGATCTGCTGTCGAGCGACTACCTGGACGGCCGCAGCAACGACGCGGCGCGCCCGGTCACCGAACCAGGTGGAGGCACCGTGTACCTGTGCGCGGTCGATCAGGACGGTCTTGCGGTGTCGTTCATCCAGAGCTGTTATCAGCCATTCGGTTCGGGCATCGTTGCTCCCGGCACCGGCATCGTTCTCCAGAACCGCGGCGCATGCTTCTCAGTCAACGGCGCGATCGAACCAGGACGTCGCCCGTATCACACGATCATTCCCGGAATGCTCAGGCGAGACGGCGAGATTCTCGGTCCGTTCGGGATCATGGGAGCGTTCATCCAGGCGCAAGCCCACGCTCAGTTCGTTCATAGCGTGGTCGATCATGGGCTCGACCCGCAGGCAGCGCTCGATGCTGCACGGTTCCGCGTCGACGGAGAACGCGTGTTCCTCGAGCCTCCGCTCTGGGAGCGGGCCGCCGAGCTAGCCGGATCGCCCCTCGAGGTCGTCAAGGAGGAGGAGGTCGCCGGCTTTGGCGGGGGTCAAGCGATCTTTCGAGAAGGAGACGTTCTGATCGGGGGCTCTGACCCGCGCAAGGACGGCTACGCCGCTGGATTCTGAGTCCGGCCGGTTGCGGCCGATGCCGACCTAGCCATCGCGACGCGCGAGCACGATCGCACCCTCACGCGTCGCAGCGCTCGCATAACGCTCCGTTGCCGACTCGATAGCGAGGGCACCGGCGAGCTGTTCCAGAACCTCGCTCGGGGGCGGTAGATCCTCCGGCCGATCAGCGGTGCGGACGATGTCGCGAATCCGCGTTGCGTCGGCGCCTGTCAGCCGGTTTACGACTCTCGGGTTTGCGCCCAGGGCGATGACCTCGCCCGGTGGTACGGGGCCGTAGTACTCGGGCACGGACAGATACTCATCCATGATGCGACCTCGTTCGAAAAGGACGAACCGCAGCACGCGTTCCTCTTCGACGCCGACGAGAAGTACAACTGCTCCCATCCGATCCGCGACCTCGGTTGCCAACCGGCGAAGCATCTCGGGCTCACGGTCGCCGAGCTCGTCAAAAACCGAGACCCAGCCGTTGCTTGGCGGGAAGATGACCGTGCCGCGTGAGTTGCCGGGGAGTCGTGGGACCATGCCTTCGACAGCACGAGTCACAGCCTCGAGATCATCGGTCTGCACATGAATTGAGCCGTACGACGGCTTGGCTTCCGCAGTTGCGTGTCGCTCGAGAACCTCGAGTGGCGCCTCCACCACGCGCGCCGTCTCGGTGAACCCCGCTCTGATCCATGCCTCTCCGGCCTCGTGGCTCGTCTCAACTACAACCCTCGTCGCACCGCTCGCCCGGACTTCCTGGAGCAGCTCACGCAGAAATGCCTCCGACGGGGCATCGGGCAGGGCGAGCCTGGCGGTTCCGTTGCCGTCGACGTGAATCTCAACCACGTTTCAACCCTACAAAATTCAATCCCGAACGGACTGCTTACCCATTGGTAACAAGGTCGCGCAGGATCGCTAACCGACGGCAGTAAGGCTTGTGAAGAACACCCCCCACAAGTCAGGCAACCCAATGAACGATGGAGGAAAAGGAATGCGAACTAGGCTTGCGCTCATCCTCGCTGCGGCACTGGCGCTTACAGTGCCGGGCGCGGCCCTCGCGCACAACGGAGACAGTGGCCAAGGCCACAGGTTCATCAAACACGAGCTTCGCGAAGACGCAAAGAAACGCGTCCGCGTGACGATCGATCATCGGATCGATCGCGTATGGCGCGCGCACTACAACCGCAAGAGGCACCAGACGTTCGAACTCGGCGAGCAGGAGCTACTCCTCACCGGGCACGGAAAGCTCGGTAGCCGCACTGTCGAGCAACCAGAAGGAACATCGACCACATTCCGTGCGTGGCGCGGCGTGGTGAAGGTCTGGGCGCTCAGCGACGATGTCGTCGTCGAGTGCAAGGGCCGCGGCTACAAGCGCACGTGGACAAAGAAGGACGGCGTCGCCGTCACGAAGTGCAAGGGCATCGGAACCGCGAGCGTAACCGGGAAGAACTTCATGGTCTTCTTCAAGGCTCGCCTCGGACAGGCGAAGTTCCCTGCTGGCTCCGTCGGCACGATCCACACATGGGGCCGCTGGTTCGCGGGCCCCGAGATGCCGGACGATCCGGATGACGTCGTCCTCGACGAAAAGGCGAGCGACGTGCCCGAGTCCGACACGCCGAGCGAGAAGCCTGCCGAGGACACTCCAACAGCCGAGACGGATTCGACGAGCTAACCCGACACACGCTTCATAGATCTGGCCGGCCTCAACGTCGGTCACGGGGCGGCGGTTCACTCGGGGGAGGGCCGCCGCCCTTTCTATGGCTGGAGCCCGTGGCGGTCGTGGCGCCGCAACCGCTTCGAGTGGTGCTATTGAGGGCGTGGGCCGCTACGTCCGCAGCGCCACGGCCACATCATGGAATGTCCCGAACGGCTCGAACGGCGTTCGCTGCGCTGCGAGATAGTCGGCGAGCCCTGATCGAGCGAAGACGCGATCCGCCGCGCCTGCCGCGCAGCGGTCTGAGTAGCCATCACCGATGTAGATCACCTCACCGAGCGGCTCGAGTGCAGCCAGGGTGCGCCGCTTGCATGCCTCGCCGCAGACCGGGCACAGAGACTCGTCTAGAAACGAGACGATCCAGCCATCTGGCTGAGGTGTCACGTCGTTTGCGATCAGGGTGAGCTCGGTCAGGCCCTCACGCTCGAGAACGGGCTCGATCAAGGTGCGAAATCCGCTCGACAGAATTACGAGAGACCAGCCCTCGTGTCGAGCCTGCGCAACCAGTTCGTGGAATCCGGCCCGCACTCGGGCGTTTCCGAGCACCCACGCGATGACCTCGTCGCGGGCTGCGCGAACCTCGGCGTATTCACGGCGCAGTACCTCGTGCAACGTCAGTCGTTGCTCATCGATGCTGCCGTCGACAACGACGCGTTGCGGATCGTGCGCGAACTGAACGGCAACGCGATCGAGAACATCGTCTTCAGTGATCGTGCCGTCGTAGTCGACTATCAGTGTCCGCTCCGTCACGGTCGTAGCAGCATAGGTTTCGATCGGCTACGTCCGAGGAGAGGCTCGTGGCCTCGGGAGTCTCGAGCTGCGCTGCTACAGTGCCGCCTCGATGATTGATGCCGCTGATCCGACTATCCACGATGTCGACGCGCTCGTCGGAGCAGCGACGCCCCACTTCGCGTATCAGATTCGAGCTCGCGTCAGACTGCTGATTCAGGACCTTCCGGCGGAGCACCCGGTGCGTCGGTACGCCCAGTCCCGCATGGAGATGCTCGACCGTCTGGGTCGCGCCACCTGCCAGGCCGAGGAAGGACCTCTCGAGTCTGAGTCTCGCCTTGGCTGGAACACGATCAAGAGCCACGGGCGATCTCGCGAGCCAAGCACACATAGCTGAGATGAGAACCGAAGCGAGCTACGCGAGTCGCTTCGCAGGCGCTTCGGTTCTCGTTACCGGTGGCTCCCGGGGCATCGGGCGCGAGATTGCGCTCACGTTCGCCGAGCAGGGCGCAAGGCAGGTTGCAATCGGCTACCTTCGTAGCGACGGCGCTGCCAAGGAGACGGCTGCCGCGCTGCGCGAGCGCGGAGCCGAACCGGTCCTACTGCGTGGGAACATCGGCGACACCGCTCGGCTCGAGGCAATGCTCGATGAGCTCGGCGAGCTCGATGTCGTTGTCGCGAACGCTGCCACCGGGGTCATTCGGCCGGCGCTCGAGCTGACCGAGAAGCACTGGGACTGGACAATGGACGCCAACGCCCGCTCACTCTTTACGCTCGCTCGTGTGGCGGCGCCCAGACTGTCACCGGGGTCGTCGATCGTGGCGCTGTCGAGCCTTGGCTCAACTCGCGTGCTCGAAAACTATGTGCTCGTCGGGGTGTCGAAAGCTGCGATCGAAGCGCTTGTGCGCTACCTGGCCGTCGAGCTCGCCCCGAAAGACGTGCGGGTGAATGCGGTGACGGCCGGGCTCGTCGACACCGACGCTCTGGAACACTTCCCTGACCGTCAAGCCATGCTCGATTTCTATCGACAACGCACTCCGGCGGGCCGCCTCGTAGCGGCCGCCGATATCGCAGGAGTCGTGTCGTTTCTTGCGTCGCCTGAAGCCGCCATGATTCGGGGCCAGTCGATCATCCTCGACGGTGGCTACTCGCTGATCGCGTAGCGAGCGGTGGGCGCCTAGCTCTCGCGCATGAACCCCTGGCGTGCCGCAGAGACAAGGGCAACAGCCTCAGGGAAAAGCACGCGCATTGCATCACGCATCGCCACTGCTTGCTCATCGGAGCTTCCGCTCAAATCGAGTCGACCCAATGCCGCGGCCGTGAGCTCAACGGCAGTATTCAGCGTCAGTGTTGAAAACTGCTCGCGCTGCGAGTCTTGCATCGCCTCAGTCTGGCGTTCCGCAAACTCTCTGAGGCCCCGCATCAAGTCGTCGGGGTCCCCACCAAGGGGAAATCCGAATCCGCCTTCCATCTCGCTCCCTCCGCCGGTCTAGCCGGTCATTTCACTCTTGTAGCTGTCTTGTACATCTCGTGCGAACTCCTCGACCACGCCAACTCCGTGCCTCATCGCCGCGACGAACGGCGACGAACCCGTTTCGCCGAGCGCGACCTCTAGCCGTCTCACACGTTCACCGATGCGATCAAGGTAGCTGGGCGACGCCACGTTGGGCGTCGCCGAAACGAGCTGCTCTAGCTCATCCGCCGCGTTCTCGGCCTCGTCGATGCCGTCTGGGTTGTCCTCCTGGCGAATCTCGGCCAGTCGGGCGCGAAGCGCGGGTAGGTCGCCGCCGCCCGCGCTCTCCTCGGCCAGCTCACAGGTAGCGATGATCGACGCTGTCTCCTTGACGAGCGTGCGATCGGATACCGGTTGTCCTCCCCCGTTGAGAACGAGCCATCGAACGGAGTCGTCGCTCCGGTAGGCGCACAGGTACGTCCGCCGATCCACGAGCGGCTCTGCCGGCACGACGCCAGCGAGCTCTTCGCCGCCGGCTTCGTACCCGCCAGCGGCCTCCGCAGCAGCGGTCAGTTCGGCCTTAAGGCCCATTCAAGCAACAATACCCTTGTGACGGACATTGGATCAGAGCACAACCGTGAGGCGCGGGAGCTCTTCGCTCCGATCGCGGAGACCTACGATCGCTACGCGACACTTCTGAGCTTTGGCCAGGATCCACGCTGGCGCGCATTCCTCGCTTCTCGCCTCGATGCCGGGCCCACCGACACGGTTCTCGACGTCGCCTGCGGCACCGCGGCCGTCGCGCTCGAGCTCACCCGAAGAACGGGTTGCACCGTCGTCGGTGTCGACCAGAGCGGTTCGATGCTCGGCGAGGGCCGCCGTCGGGTCGCCCATGCGGGCCTCGACGATCAGATCACGCTGCAAGAGGCTCGAGCCGAGCAGCTTCCGTTCGAGGACGCAAGCTTCGACGGTGTGACGTTCACCTACCTCCTGCGCTATGTCGACGACCCGATAGCGACGCTCCGCGAGCTCGCCCGCGTGACGCGAGCCGGAGCCCCCGTTGCGTCACTCGAGTTCGCTGGTCCACAACACCCTCTCGCGAGAGGAGCCTGGCGCGTCTACACCGATATCGTGCTCCCGCTCGCAGGCGGCCTGATCTCTCGAGGCTGGCGCGACGTTGGGCAGTTTCTCGGCCCAAGCATTCGTAAGTTTGATCGTGACTGGCCACTCCCACGCGTGACCGAAGCGTGGCACGAGGCGGGCTTCGAGCACGTCCACTCACGGAGGCTGTCACTCGGCGGCGGAGTCGTGACATGGGGCATACGTGGGCAAGATGCCGCCATCTGAGACAACCGCGCAGCCGGCTTTCTACGCGCTGGCGGAAGGAGGTTGGCGCGACTACGTCACGCTCCTTCACCTGCCCTATACCGCCTGGCACCTGAGCTACGTGACCATCGGCGCCGCTCTCGCGCCAACCTTCAACGCGGGCCGATTCGCCGCGACGCTGCTTGCATTCTTCCTTGCGGTGGGCATCGGAGCGCACGCCCTCGACGAGTTGAGCGGGCGCCCGCTCAGATCGAGAATCCCCACCCGGACGTTGGTCGCCTTGGCAGTGGCATCGCTCACCGGAGCGATCGCGATCGGCATCGGCGCGGCGATCTATATCAGCCCCTGGATCACCGTTTTTGTGGCTGTCGGAGCCCTGATCCTGGTCGCCTACAATCTTGAGCTCTGGAACGGCGTGTTGCACACGGACACGTGGTTCGCGCTCGCCTGGGGTGGTTTCCCGGTCATGGTTGCCTACTTCGCCCAGGCTGAGACGCTCGACATCGTGGCGATCGCCGCTGCAGCGTTTGCGACAACGCTCGCCTTCGCGCAGCGCCAGCTCTCTACGGCAGTCCGACATACGCGACGGCGCGTGCGACGGGTACACGGCGAGATCGAGCACACCAGCGGTGAGGTGGAATCGATCACGGTCGCGACCCTCATTGGCCCGGCCGAACGTGCGTTGCGGTTACTGACCGTCGCGACCATCGTCCTGTCAGTGGCCCTTCTGCTGGCGCGAGTGACGTGATACTTCCACTCCTCGCTGCCGACGATGTACCCCGCATCGTCGTCCCGGCACCGAATCAGGTTTCTTTCGGTCGCGTCGTGGCCAGACTTCCTCGCGGCACGCACCGCGTCGTGCTTCTTGTCGACGGCAAGGCTGTCGCACGACGCTCTAGCGTCGGACGACGCCGTATAACCGTCCGCTACCAGTTGCCTCGACGCGACGCAACGCTGCGGATCCTGGCGATCGACTCGGCTGGGGGGCGAACGCGTTCATCACCAATCGGGCCGGTATTCGGCCTGCCCGCACCGGCCGCGCCGAAACCGGCAGGGTCACGTCGACACAACGCCCTCACGCGCGCGATCAGGCGTCATCTCAGCTCCTTCTCGGGAACGAGCGGCTTCTACGTGCGCGATCTGGCGACGGGTGCTGGCGCCAGCTGGAACGCGACGGCACGTTTTCCGGCCGGATCGACGCTGAAGCTCGCCCTCGCACTCGAGGCGCTCCGCGTGAGCGACGGCGCCCCGCCCGCGAACTCCCGGCTCCGAGGGCGGCTGGAGAGCATGATTCTTGACTCCAACAACATCGACACGAACGAGCTTGCCGTGATGATCGCAGGCTCGACGAGCGCCGCGTCCGCACGGGTCAACGCGCTGATGTCACGCATCGGCATGACCAACTCCGACCTGTTTGGGGGCTATCTCGTCGACGACCTGGAGCGCGCCACGCGCGGTCTTACGACGGCGGCCGGAATACCACATGAACCGCCGCGCCTACCGCCGGCCATTCCCCTCCAGACGATCGACCAGCCTCAGCTAGGGCGCGGAAAACATACGACAGCTGCAGACCTCGCGCGGCTGTTCTCGGCAATCCACCTGGCCGCCGGCGGCCGTGGCCCGCTCGCGAAGCACTACCGGGGAGAGATCACGCCCGCAGAGGTTCGATATCTGCTGTTCCTGCTCACGCATACCCGCGACCGGGGCGCCAAGCTCGAGGGTCTGATTCCTGGCGCAAGTGTTGCGCACAAGGCCGGCTGGATCTCGACCGCCCGTCACGACGCTGGCATCGTCTACTGGAAGGGCGGAGCGTTCGTGGCTTCGGTCATGACGTGGAACGCGAACGGAGTCGGCGTGGCTAGCGATACGCTGGCCGCGAAGATCGCACGGACGACGCTGACCACATTCCGCGGCTAACCGAGGCTCGCCAACGGTCCAGCGGCAACCGGTGCCGACGCTATTCGGTAGCGCTAGTCCGAGCCAGGTAGAGGGCGATCGCCGCTGCGGTCGAGACGTTGAGAGAATCCGCCCCGTCGGCAATCGGGATGCTCACGACACTGTCACATCGCTCTACGAGCTCGTCCGGCAGACCGGCCCGTTCTGCTCCGAATACGAAGGTGCCGTGCGCGACTCGCGCCGAGATCGGCTCACCAACCCGAGGGACCAGCGCGCGCCACGGCCGGGGCGCATCGTCGAACAAGCCGAGCGGCACGCGAGCGAGAGCACCAGCGGCAGCCCTGACCGCCTTTGGACCCGTGGGGTCGCCACAGCCGCGTGAAAGGTAGACCGGGGCAGGGCCGAATGCATCCGCGCTGCGAATGATCGTTCCGACGTTGCCCGGGTCAGAGACCCGCCAGAGTGCCAGGCTGCATGTCGCGGGCGACGAGGGGTCGGCGCGCGGCAGGTCGGCGCGCCGGAACACGGCGAGCACTCGGGGGGCGTGCGCCATACCCGCAACCTGAGCGAGGAGACTGGCCTCGACTTCGAGCGCGCCCGGAAACGGATCGACAACCGGGCGTAGAGGGTTGAGTGTCGCGCCCACCGACTCATCGGGTTCGCGAGCCGCGACGAACAACTCTGTTGGCGTTAGGCCCTGCTCAAGGGCCGCCGCGACCATATCCTCGCCCGCGCAGACGAAGAGTCCGA